>NZ_JANSIF010000009.1:0-74209 GCF_047461935.1 Synechococcus sp. R55.4
TGGTAGTAATCCGTACTGAACATATTATACATTATTTTCAGTATAGTTGAGCTTATTATTGACTAGAGTCATGCTCCATAGCAGATCCCCTAGCTGCTGAGGTTACTGAAATTGCACCGCGTCAGGGTCGGCACCGTTCGCCTCACCAAGCCCGTCAGAACATTTCCGGGGCCGATTTCCCACACCTCTTGGATGCCGTCGGCGGCCATCTGCAACACGGTTTCTCGCCAGCGGACAGGGGCAGTCATCTGGGCCAGCAGCGCCTGCTTAAGGGCTTGCGGATCCCGGCTGGCGGTGGCAGTGCAGTTGCTGTAGACGGGCACTCGCGGCGGCTGAAAGTCAACAGCGCGCAAGGTGTGGGCAAACTCCTCGGCAGCAGCCTGCATAAAGGGCGAGTGAAAGGCGCCACTTACCTTGAGGGGAACGGTGCGCTTGGCCTGCAACTGCTCACAGACGGCTTGCACCCCCTCCACTGAGCCGCTGATCACCACCTGATCCGGGCTGTTGTCGTTGGCAAGGGTGACATCGGGGATCATCTGGCACAGGTGCTCCAGCTTGTCGCGGTCAAACCCCATCACTGCCGCCATGCTGCCCGGGGGATCCCCTGCGGCTTCCATCAGTTGGCCCCGCAGCGCCACCAGCCGTAGGCCGGTCTCGAAGTCAAACACGCCGGCAGCGTAGAGGGCGCTGTATTCGCCCAGACTGTGGCCAGCAGTGCAGGCAGGAGCCTGTCCCTGGGCGTAGAGATAGTCCGTCAACAGGGCCGATACGGTGAACAAAGCCGGTTGTGTGTAGCCGGTCTGGTGGATCTGGTCTTCCGACAGAGCTAAGGGATCCCATCCCAGCATCTGGCGGGCCAAAGCCAACTTCTGGCCTGCTCCCTGCCAGTTCCGCAAGTCCCTTCCCATGCCTACCGCTTGGGATCCCTGGCCGGGATAGATCCAGGCAACAGTCATCAATTCATTTCCCCCAACGAAACACAATCGCCCCCCAGGTGAGGCCGGCACCAAAGCCTGCCATTACCCCCAGATCGCCGGCGCCAAAGCGTCCCTGCTCGATCCAAGTGGCCAAGGCAATTGGCACCGAAGCGCCCGAGGTGTTGCCGTAATACTCTAGGACGCTGGCCACCCGCTGCGGATCCAGTTGCAAACGCTTGGCTACCGCATCGAGAATGCGCTGGTTGGCCTGATGAATAAAATACCCCTGCACCGCCTCCGCCGGGATCCCGGCCCGGAAGAGAGCCTTCTCGATAACCTCCGGCACCGCCTGGACGGCGAACTTGTAGACCTCGCGGCCATTCATGGCGATGGGGCAGCAGCGGTATTGCCCCACCTGCAGGGATCCCACCAGGGGCTTGGCCTCTGTAGCCATGGACAAGCTGAGTAGCTGGCTGCCACTGCCATCGCTGCGCAGCTCAATGCTGAGGATCCCGCCGGTTTCCCCCGCCTCCAGAACCACTGCCCCAGCCCCATCTCCAAACAAGACACAGGTGGTGCGATCCGCCCAGTCCACCGTGCGGGAGAGCACATCCGCCGCCACCACCAAGGCCCGCCGATACAGCCCGGTTTGCAAAAACTGTGCTGCCGTGGCCACCGCAAAGACAAAGCCTGTGCAGGCTGCCGTCAGATCAAAGGCCACCGCCCGCGTTGCTCCCAGAGCTGCCTGCACCTGAGGGGCCGAGCCAAACCGATCGACGCCGGTGGAAGTGGCCAGCAGGATCAAATCCAGATCTTGTGGCGGGATCCCAGCCCGATCCAGAGCAGCCTTCGCCGCTTGAGCCGCCAAGTCCACCAAACTCAGATGGGGGGGGAGAATGCGCCGCTGACGAATGCCGGTGCGGGGCCAGATCCATTCGTCGGAAGTTTCGACGATCTGGCTGAGGTCGTCGTTGCTCAAGCAGGGATCCGGCAGGGCAGCCCCCACCCCCACCAGCCGCACGGTCGGGAGGCCATTGCTGGGCATGGACACTACCCTTCCACGCAATCCAAGGGCCGCAGAGGCAGCACCTCTGATCGCGACAGCGGGACGGAGTCAGAGGCGGACTGTTCGCGACAGCGGGACGGAGTCCTTAAAGGCCGTTCAGAGCTGGGATTAGACTCGCGAGGATCGGCCATCTCCGCCTGCAGTCGCTGCAGGATTTTTTGCTCCGCCGCTTCTTTGGCCAAACGAATGGCATGGTAAACCATCGCCGCCTTGGAGCTGCCGTGGGTAATCACGCAGATGCCGTTGACTCCGAGCAGCAAAGCGCCGCCATACTCCACGTAGTCCATCCGCCGCTTCACCTGTTTTAGGTTGGGTCGGAGCAGCCAGCAGCCCAACTTGCCGCGCCAACCGCGGGGCAGCTCCTCCCGCAGCACCTGGGTGATCACCTGTCCGACGCTCTCGGCAAACTTGAGGAGGGCATTGCCCACAAAGCCGTCGCACACCACCACATCAAACTCCCCGGTCAGCACATCCCGCCCCTCGGCATTGCCGGCAAAATGGATCCCTGGCAATTGGGCCAGGCGCTGGTGGGTGGCCAGAGCCAAATCGTTTCCCTTGTTGGGCTCCTCGCCGATGTTGAGCAGGCCCACCCGCGGACGCTCGACCCCCAGTACACACTGGCAGTAGAGGGATCCCATACGGGCAAACTGCTCCAAAAAGCGGGGCCGGCAATCTACATTGGCTCCCACATCCAAAAGCAACACCGGCTTGCCTCTTAAAGTGGGCAGAAGAGCACCAATGGCCGGGCGATCGATCCCTGCCAGCCGGCCCAAATGAAGGTAGGCCGCAGCCATCGCTGCTCCGGTATTCCCGGCGGCCACCACAGCATCGGCTTGGTTGGAGCGCACCTGTTGCATTGAGACGTTGATGGAGGCTTTGGGCTTTTTGCGTACCATCAACGGCTCTTCCGCCATGCCCACATCGTCCTCGGCAGGCACGATGGTGATCCCAGCAGGCAAGGGCTGAGGCAAAAAGGGCTTGAGGGACTCTGGACGACCGACCAGCGCAATCCCGACCCGCAGATGCCGATGGGCCAGCAAGGCGCCCTTGATGATCTCTTCGGGAGCGTAGTCGCCCCCCATCGCATCAACCGCAATTCGCACAAGCTGACCTCACACTGGAATATCCTCGGCAACTGCAAGTCAAGCGTCAGGGAAAGCGCAGCGACCTCTGCAGTCCCCCTGCCGGAAAATTGGGAGCCTTAATGGCTGCAGGATGCTACCGAATTGTACCAAAAAACTGGATCTAAAGCCCCGCCCTACCGCTACGCAGTTCCTCGTAAGTGCTGTCGTAGAACCAGAAACCAGAATCCTTGCCCTCTAGAGCGGGGGGTATGTCAACAGATTTGTTTTCCTCAATCAAGGCCGTAGGTTCCGCACCGAGCCCGAAGGGATCCGTTTGCGCTGCTTCTTCCCCACCCTGCATAGGAAACGTGGACTTCCTCACGCCTGCGTGAGGGCAGCCAAGAGAGAGCGTACCTGTTGGACGTGGGCGTGTGCAGTGGAGTTTCTGGCCTGGTGTTGGCCCAGCTCCGTCTCCAACTGCGCCAATTCTCCTGCCAACGCTGCCCACCGATCCCGCTCTGGGTAGAGGGTGGCCTGCAGGTGATTCAGGCGACCCCAGGTTTCTGCCATGGCCTGGGCGCGCGCCCGCAGGGATCCCTCCTCTTGCTCCAGGTGTTGCCACTGCTGCTCCAACTCTTGCCGTTGGCGGGCAAGCTGCTCTTGTTGAGAAGGTAAAGAAGAATCCAATTGTTGGATGAGGCTCTGCAAGCGACCTTTTTCTTGAAGGAGATCCTGTTTTTGGCTGCCGATCTGATCCAGAATCGGGCCAATATCGACCAAGGTAGGGGCGGCAGCGGCCTGCCCTTGAAGCTGGCTGAGGCGGGCCTCTTGGCGGGTCAACTCTTCGTATTCCCGCTGTAGGTTTTTCTCCTGAGGCAGCAGAGCTTCTTCGAGGGCGCTGCAAGCAGACTGAGCGTAGTCAATATCCATTTCGATATCGAACCGCTCTTCGGGAGAGGCAGTGGCCAAACGCTCTTGCAGCTCCCGTAGGGCTTGGCGATTTTGCTCCAGTTCGGCCCGCTGCTGGCTGACCTGGGCCGCCCGCTGCTCGTAATCTCGGCGCAGTTGGCTGACCAAAGCGACTAGCTCTTCCACCGAGATGGGAGGATCCGCGGATCCTGCCCTGCCGTCGTGATGGGCGATGATGAAGTCGTACTCTTGAACCAGGCGATACGTCTGTTGCTGGAGAGTTTCCTGCAAATGCAGGTGGCGGGTGATCTGTTGCAGTTGTTCTTGATAGGCTCGCAGGGATCCCTGCCGAGTTTGCCATTCTGCTTGGCTGTGCTCCAGGGATTGTCGGGATCCCCACCAAGCGGCGCGGCGTTCTTGCCAAGCGCGGTAGTCCCGATCCAGCTCGTCTTGCCGGATCTGGGCCTGCTGACGTTCTGCTTCCAGTTGGGCAATCTGTTGATTCAAGTGCTCCTGCTGCTGCTGAATGTGGCTTTTCAAGCTCTGCAGAAGCGCCAAGGGATCCCCAGCCGGATGTAGAGTCTCCTGGAGCTGCTGCACCAAAGCCTGTAGCTGCGCTGCTTCTGCTTCCCCCAATCGGCTGGAGCGAGCTTCTTGCAATTGAGCTTCCAACTCTTGCCGCTGTCGATTCAGAGCTTCCCGCTGTTCTCCGATCAGCCGCTGTTGTTCGGCCAAGTAAGCTTGCTGGGCTGCCAGCTCCTCTTTGAGGCTGTCCAGGAGTTTGCGATCTTCCTCTACGGCTTTGTATTGCTCGTACAGCCGCTGCACCTCTTCTTCTTGGGCTGCCAGATCCATCTCGCGGCGTTTAAGCTCATGGGCCTGAAAGGTGAGGGACTGTTTCCAAACCTCGATCTCCTCTTCCTGGCTGCGGGCTTTGAGCTGAAGTTGGCTGAAGTTTTGCAGGTAAGTCACCAGTTGGCGAGCAGCTTCGCTGATGCGGGCGACCTGACGGCTGCCGGAGATTTCCGCCAGCACCAGCGACCCATCCTTGAAACGCCCGGCCTCCTGGGCAATGCGGCCTTCCAGGGTAATCGATTCTTCGTTCACGGCCACCCAGGTATTGTCCTGCTGCTGCTTGGCCAGCAATTGTAGAGACGACTTAGCAAACCCAATCGGCTTGGATAGCTCTGCCAGGTACAGCACGCCTGAACTCCTTCAAAACAGCATGGACAACGCCAATCCCAAACCCTAACCCCACCGAGCCCTCGCCCCTGGCTGGGGAACAATGAACGGCTGCCGGAGTAGGGCTCCCCAAGGCGCAAAAGATGGCATCAGACTCTATACCTTACCGCTCTAGACTCAACCATAGGCTAAAAAAAGCACCTTCGCCAGATGAGTTTTGGGGATGTCCGGGGTAGCTATTCAAACCGGTGGCGGAGCACTAAGGTAGTCTAGGGTGTGGTGTAGGGTTCTGCTCAGGGTTTGTATGGAGCTGCAAGGTGAGCCGCTTTCTATTCGTCGGCGTTCTCCTGCCCCGCCGGTGGTCGTAGCCTCTCAGGTGTACCAGACAACAGCGCCGGAAGCCAAGCCGCGCCACATTTTGGAAGAGATCGTCTGGCACAAAGAACAGGAGGTGGAGCGCCAACGGGAGCAGCTTCCCCTGAAGCAATTGCAACGGCAACTGGATCAAGCCCCGCCGGTGCGGGATTTTGTGGCGGCTCTTACCCAGTCTCCTCACCCTGTTTCCTTGATTGCCGAGGTCAAAAAAGCCTCCCCCAGCCGCGGCGTTCTCCGGGATCCCTTTGACCCGGTGGCCATTGCCCAGAGCTATGAGGCCGGTGGGGCCAGTTGTCTCTCGGTGCTGACGGATGAGCGGTTCTTTCAGGGCAGTGGCGAGTATCTGCGGCAGATCCGTCAAGCGGCAGGGATCCCCATCCTGTGCAAGGAGTTCATTCTCTACCCCTACCAAATCCTCTGGGCCCGCGCCTTGGGGGCGGATGCAGTGCTCTTGATTGCCGCCATTCTCTCCGATGCGGATTTGGGCTACTTTCTCAAGCTGATTCGGCAATTGGGCATGGCGGCTCTGCTGGAGGTGCACACCTCCCAAGAGTTGCAGCGGGTGCTGCGTTTGCCCCAACTGCAAGAGTCCAGAGGGCAGGTGCTCATTGGCATCAACAATCGCGATCTGAGAACCTTTGCGGTGGACTTAAACACAACGCGCGACCTGTTGGCCGCCCACTCGGATCTCCTCGGCGAGCTGCCCATTGTCAGCGAGTCCGGCATCCATACCCCTGCCGATTTGCAGCAGTTGCGGGCCTGGGGGGTGCGCTCTGTGCTCGTGGGGGAAGCTCTGGTGAGACAGCCGGATCCCGGCCAAGCTGTGCGCCACCTGTTGTCATCTCAGTGAATGAGAACCCTCCATCATATGGATCTCTGTTAAGAACAATGGATCTCTAAGGATTGCTCAGACCGATGAAACGTATTCCTGTGCCGGCTCACATCCACTACGAATTTCTGCTGCGGGTATTGGAGCGGCAAACCTTTCCGGCAGTGGAAGAACAGGATTTCGGCAACCGAGCCCGCACACAAGAGCTGATCAACTCTCTGCGCAAAGCCCTCACCCAACAGGTGCAACTGGAAGAAGACTGGCGACAGCGGGGCTATCAGGTGGACTACCGCTGGAATATGGACGAGCCTCAGACTCCCCCTTGACCTTCCAGTCCACTGTAAGGTTTAGCATCCTTTCAGTGGCATTGGGTTGGGGAGGTTTCCCAAGATGCAGGTTGTTTTGACAGTGCCCAAGCTGGCCTGTGCGGCTTGCGTGGACACCATTGCGCAAGCGGTGCGGCAACTGGATCCCCAGGCCCAGGTGGAAGGGGATCCCAAAACCAAACAGGTGCGGATTACTTCTGGGCGGTCTGTGAGCGATTTGCGGCAGGCCCTCACCCAGGTGGGATATCCCCCGGCCTAGTCAATTTTGGGCCGGGAACGGTCGGGCGTCTGTTTTGAATTTCTGTACAGATGGCTGCCTTCGCCCTGCCCAGGGTGGAGAGTAGCTGTCGTTTCATCAACAAGGTGTTGCCATGTCTGCCCATAAAGGGTCATCGGGTGCACTATCGGCCTCTGCGCCTTCTCCTGAGGGCACTTGGCAGTTGGCCCTGCAAGGGATGAGCTGTGCCTCCTGCACCCGCAGCATCGAACAGGCCCTCACTCAGGTGCAGGGAGTATCCTCCGGATCCGTGAATTTTGCCAGTGAGCAGGCCACCGTCAAAGGGGATCCCCGGCTGGTGGATCCGCAGGCGCTGATTCGGGCGGTGGAGCGGGCGGGGTATCGGGCGCGCCTTATCCAGGAGGATTGGCAACTGGACGATCTGTCGGATCCAGAGCGGATCGCCCAACGGGCCGCAGAACGGGAACTGAAGCTCAAGGTGGCGATAGGGGTGGGCATCAGCACGGTGCTGGTGATCGGATCCCTGCCGATGATGCTGGGAATGGAAATCCCGGGCTTTCCCATGTGGCTGCACAATCCTGGGTTGCAGTTGCTGCTGACGGCTCCGGTGCAGTTTTGGGTGGGCAGGCATTTTTACCGGGGAGCCTGGGCTGCTTGGCAACGGCGTTCAGCGGATATGAACACGCTGGTGGCCTTAGGGACGAGCGCGGCTTTCTTCTATTCCATTTTCCCAACGGTTTTCCCCGACTCTTTCCATCGGCAGGGACTGCACCCGGATGTCTATTATGAGGTGTCGGCGGTGGTCACCACCCTGATTCTGGTGGGCAAGTGGATGGAGCAACGGGCTAAGGGGCAAACCTCCGAAGCCATTCGCAAGCTGATCGGGCTGCAACCGAAAACGGCAAGGGTAATTCGCCATGGGGTGGAGCAGGATATTCCGATTCGGGAAGTGCAGGTGGGGGATTGGATCCGGGTGCGCCCCGGAGAGAAGGTGCCGGTGGATGGGGTCATTCTAGAGGGATCCTCCAGCCTCGACGAGTCCATGGTGACCGGCGAGAGCCTGCCTGTACTCAAGTCGGCGGGGGATGAGGTGATTGGGGCAACGCTGAATCAGACGGGCAGCTTTGTGATGGAGGCGCGGCGGGTGGGCAAAGACACGGTTCTGGCCCAGATCGTGCGCCTGGTGCAGGAAGCTCAGGGATCCAAAGCCCCAATTCAACAGGTGGCGGATCGGGTGACTGCCTGGTTTGTGCCGGCAGTGATCGGGGTGGCAGTTCTAACTTTCGTGCTCTGGTGGGTGTTGGCGGACAACCTGACGCTGGCCTTGGTGAACACGATTGGGGTGCTGATCATCGCCTGCCCTTGTGCGCTGGGGTTGGCAACCCCCACCTCGATCCTGGTGGCCACGGGACGAGGGGCAGAATTGGGGATCCTGGTGAAAAGTGCCGACAGCCTGGAATTGGCCCACCACTTGCGCACGGTGGTCTTGGACAAAACTGGCACCCTGACCGAAGGTCGCCCTACCGTCACCGATATTTGGGCCCACGGCTCCTCTCCCCTGGCGGTGTTGCGCCTGGCAGCGGCGGTGGAGCGGCACTCGGAACATCCTTTGGCCCAGGCGGTGGTGCAGAAAGCCGAAGCCGAAAAAATTGTGATCCCTCCTGCCTGGCACTTTCAGGCAAGGGTAGGCAGTGGGGCAGAAGCTTGGGTGGAAGATCAGTGGATTCGCATCGGTCGGCTGAGCTGGCTACAGGAGATGGGGATCCCCTGGGATCCCTCTTGGTCAGAGCGGGTTCAGAATTGGGAAAGCCAGGGCAAAACGGTGATCGGCGTAGCCCAATCCCAGAGCCTGGTGGGGCTGTTGGCCATTGCCGATCCGCTCAAACCCACCTCTCCTGAGGCAGTGCAACAGCTGCAACAGATGGGTCTAGAGGTGATCCTGCTAACCGGGGATAACCCCACCACGGCCCAAGCGGTTGCTCGGCAAGCAGGCATTCAGCGGGTAATTGCCCAAGTCCGTCCGGATCAGAAGGCAGCTTACATACGCAGCCTAAGACAACCGCGACGGCGGGTGGCGATGGTGGGAGATGGCATTAACGATGCTCCGGCTCTGGCAGAAGCCGATGTGGGGATCGCCATCGGTACGGGTACGGATGTGGCGATGGCCGCCAGCGATATAACCCTCATGTCGGGAGATCTGCGCGGAGTCGCCACTGCCATTCAACTCAGCCGGGCCACCCTCAACAACATCCGCCAGAACCTCTTCTTCGCCTTTATCTACAATACGCTGGGGATCCCGATTGCCGCTGGGGCGCTCTATCCCTTTACAGGCTGGTTGCTCAACCCTATGCTGGCGGGGGCAGCCATGGCCCTGAGTTCCGTTTCGGTGGTCGCCAATGCCCTGCGCCTGCGACACTTTCAGCCCCCCAGACCAGCGGGCCGGCGTTAGGCCCTCTCCCAGGGGCAAGGGGGATTAGCGCGGCAACAGTTTTGCTGCCCTTTGAGCATGAGTCTGCCGTACCGCTCATGCCTCAGGGCTATCTTCTGGCAGACAAGGACATCCCCCCAGGGGGCTTGGTGAACGACAAGCGGCAAGCTAACCTAAAAGGCTCAGGCAGACTGGGGAAAGCGCGGTGCAAGTCCGCCACTGTGACGCAACTGTGATGGGATCCCTCCCTCAGCCAGAACACCCACCTGCCGTTGTCCTGTACCCCTTGCGATTCACAAGGAACGGAGTTTTTTGTGTTGAATACCCTCAGTGTTTCCCCTCCGCTTGCGGTTGGGCAGTCTCCTGTTGTCCCCCTGCCCCTGTTGCTCATCGGCCACGGATCCCGCGACCCCCAAGGGCAGCAAGCCTTTCTGGAGCTAGCCCAGGCTTACCAAGCTCTCACCCCCCATCGACCGGTGATCCCCTGCTTTCTGGAGCTGACCCAGCCAACCATTGCCCAGGGGGTAGAGCAGTGCTTGGCCCAAGGGTGGCAGGAGATCGTGGCCCTGCCGCTGTTGCTGTTTGGGGCCCGCCACAACAAGTTCGATGTGACGATGGAACTGGATCGCCTGCAGGCCCTCTATCCCCAGTTGCGCATTCGTTACGGTGGGCCGCTGGGGATCCGCATCGAGATCCTGCAACTGCTGCGAGACCGATTGGCCGCTTTGATGGCCGCCCAACCGCAGCGGATCCCAGAAGCAGAAACCGTGCTCCTGTTTGTGGGTCGCGGCTCCAGCGATCCCGAGGCCAATGCCGAAGCCTGTAAACTGGCCCGGTTGCTTTGGGAAGGATCTGGGTTTGCCGCTGTGGAAACTTGCTTTATCGGCATTACCCATCCCCGCCTGCCCGTGGGATTGGAGCGGGCCTTGTCCTGGCATCCGCGCCGGGTGATCGTGCTGCCCTACTTCCTGTTTACCGGAGTGCTGGTGAAAAAAATTGAGGCGGCAGTGGAACAACAACGACAACGACAGTCGGAAATCGACTGGCTCATGCTGCCGGAATTGGGCCTTGTGGACACGGTGCTGCACAGCCTGCAGCAACTGGAGCAGGAAGCCCTACAGGGCCAAACCCAAATGAACTGCCACCTGTGCAAGTTTCGCCTGGCCGTGAGCGCAGAGGTCAGAGCTGGGCATACCCATCACCATCCTCACGAGCATCATCACCACCATCACGGGCACGGATCCCATCACCATCCTCATTCCCACCCTCACCACGACCACGGCCATACCCACGCAGCGGCTGGGGATCCCTGGGCCCAATTAGAGGGCTACCACCAACGGGCTTGGCAGGTGCCCTGAGAGGGAAACAGAGGCTGCTGGCGGGATAAACTGAGTGCAGACAGGCCATTTTTGAACCTGGTTTTCCCGCTCTAGCGATTGTGATAACGAAAAGCCAATGACGATGTTTTCCCGCTCCTCTTGGGTCTCGGGTGCCGCTGCTGCGGGGAGCGGGATTTTCGTCTTCGCTCTGGTGGTGGGGCTGTTGGATCAGATCCTGCCAACCCTGCCCAGGGTTTCCTTATCCTTGGCCGGGATCCCTGGGATCCTGGCTGCCGCTGGGGCCTCCTATGGGGCCTGGCGGGTGGTTCAGATGGGTCTGCAGTCGGGCTCCTGGACTGATTTTCGGGCCTCGCTGGTAGCGGCTCTGTCTCCCTTTGATCCCGCCGATTATGGCGGCAACCCTCGGCAACCCGAGGAGGATTCTCTCCCTTTGCAGTCGGTTGACGAGGATCCTCAAACCCAGATCCGCGATCGACAAATTCTTGATCAAGCTGAGCAGCAGACGGAAACTGAAACCGAAGTAAGCGAACACACTCAAGTAAGACTGCAGGGCGAGCAGCACCAGGATCAAGCTTCGCAGGCCAAGGCCCAACAGTTGCAGCCCCTACAAGAATTGTCATCACCTTCTTCCCCAAGCCCTGAGTCGGCAAAACCCACACCAGAGCCAGAGCTCAACCAAAAACTTCGCCAACTCCAGATGCAGGTCGCCACTCTGAAAATAGAACTGGAACTCCAAGAAATCCAACTGCAGCAGTTGGAGGTGAGGCGGACTCGGCTTCAGCAGCAGAAGCAGAAACTCAAGCACGTTCTGCGTCGCACGGCGTCCGAAAATCAAAGGCTGCGCTTCTTACAGGAGCAAAAAGCCCGGCAACTGGAGCAAACTCAGCAAGAGCTGCAAGCTTTGCGGGAGTCCTACCGCGCCTTGCAAGTTCTCCAGGAAATAGGCTTCACCCTAACCCAAAACCTATCTCACAAAATAGCCGAAACGGAACCCTCTAAGCCCTCCGGCTAGCCGAAGTCTCAACTCACCCGTTTCAGGACAAATACACTCCCCTCGCTGCCCCGGCCCATCCGCAAATCTTCATCCAAATAGGTGATATCCAGCCAGCCCGTTGGCTCGCGGCGGCGAATATCGATTTGAATAGCCGGGATCCGCTCCGGAGCCCGCTCGAGCAAATAGAGAAAACTCTCGATCTCGTAGCTCATCAAAGCTTGGGATCCGAACACCAATCGCTCGAAAATCACCCTCACCCGACGCTCCGATTCGGGGTAAAAGCGTGCCGATACCGCCAAGATTCCCCGTGGCACCCAAGCCCCCAGCCAGCCGGATCCCTGGATCTCCGCCACGTTGAAGACCCGTCCAGCCTTGGCCCGAATACACTGGTAGATCTCGCCGGTGGTCAAAAAAGGCAACTGTGCCAGCCGCAGCAGAGCTGTGCTCGTGGTAAATAGGGTGAGCCAGTTCCCCTCCAACCCTTCAGGAGCCGATGTTGGCTTGGGGGTGGGGTTGAGCGCTTCTAGGACGGCAATTTGAGACAAAATCTGGGCTTTTTGGTCAGGGGAAACTTTCCGGCCCCGGTCGGTCGCCTCCAGTAGGTGCAGCAGAGCCGATTTTTGCTGAGCCAGGGCCTCAGACATGGGCACACTCCGAAGGCACTGACCCTATTTTAGAGAACGCGGGATCCCTCTGCCCTTAACCGTCTTCTCCCACCAGTTTCAGGTTCAGATCTGCCACCTGCTCATACCCTAGCCCGGCCCGCACCACCAGCGGCTCGGATCCGGTCAAATCGATTACCGTAGAGACCTTGGCCCGGCGGGGGGCATCGTCATCCAGCACCAGATCCACCTGTTTTTCCAACTGCCGCATTTCCTCAGCCGCAAAGATCCCACCCTCATCCCAGGGATCGCTCTCCCATTCCCAGGTTTGCCCAAAACTTAAGCCCAGGGATCCGACGGGATCCCCCCCCAGCTTGGCAGAGGTGGAGACAATTGGATTGCCCAACTCTTCCAGCAAAGCCTGACAAATGGCCGAGTCGGGCACGCGGATGCCGGTGGTTTTCCGTTTGGGCTCCATCACCAACTTGGGCACCAGCTTGGTGGCCGGCAACAGAAACGTAAACGGGCCCGGGATCAGCCGCCGCATCAGCCGATAGGCCGAATCGGTTACCTGGGCATAGTGGGCAATGCGTGAGAGAGAAGGGCACAAAAAGGTAAGAGGCTTGTCGTTGGAGAGCTGCTTGATACGGCGTACCCGCTCCACTGCTTGTTTGTGGGTCACATCGCAGCCAATGGCATAGACTGTATCGGTGGGGTAAAGCATCACCGCCCCCTCCCGCAAAGCCGCCGCGATCCGCCGGATGGAACGGGCCTGGGGCTGTTGAGGATGCAGCTTAAAATACTCGGCCATCGGGCAGGTGGAAAGAGGTCAAGACTCGGAGCAGCTCCCCCCCAAAGGGTTTTCCACAAGAGGGCGGGGGGTCGGTGGCACCGACACCGGCAGGGATCCCTGAGATTCGGGCCAGTCCTTCAGTTGTTGCATCAGGGCTTGGATGTGCAGACGGGGCAGATAGGGCCAGTCGCCGGCTTCTTCCAAATCCTGAAGCACCCGATACAGAGCTTGACGGGTGTTGGGCAAAGACTCCCGAAAGGCACCTTCCAGGATCGCGCGGTGCAACTCCTCCAGCAGCCGCAGGAGCATCAGCAGCTCCACACACGCTCCCGCCCTCGCCTGAGCCGCCTGTTCAACGGCCAACATAATCTGACGCAAATCCGGTGGCAGATCCTCCGCCGAGATATACATGGCCACTCGTCTCTGGGTTCTGGGAAGGCAGGGGCTTTCCCATTCTAAGATTCTTCTGCCCTAGGACTGGATGGATTTTGCCCCCACAAGATCCAACTGCGCAGGCTGTTGGGATCCCCGACCCAGGCACTGCCACACCCGCTGCAAGAGGGCATCCAGCCCCTGCTTGGCAATCGCAGAAATGGTCACCACCGAAGTGCCGGCAGCAGCAGACAGCCTCTGGGCGCGCTCGGCAACCTGCTGGGGATCCAGAACATCGATCTTGTTCAAAACCAGGATTTGTGGCTTATCGATTAACCCGTGGCCGTAGGCGCGCAGCTCCTGCTGAATAACCTGGTAATCCTTGACGGGATCCGCCGCCGTGCCATCCACCAAATGAATCAGTACCCTGGTACGCTCCACATGGCGCAAAAACTCATGGCCCAGCCCCACCCCCAAGTGCGCCCCCTCGATCAGCCCCGGAATATCGGCAAACACCACCCCATCTCCCGATGGATGGGGCACCACCCCCAAATTGGGCTGCAACGTGGTGAAGGGGTAGTCAGCAATCTTGGGGCGGGCAGAGGAGACCACCGAAATCAGAGTGGACTTGCCCGCATTGGGCAGGCCGACAATGCCCACCTCGGCAATCAACTTCAGCTCCAGGCGCAGGCGCACCCGTTCTCCCGCTTCGCCCTTGGTGAATTGGCGGGGGGCGCGATTGTGGTTGCTCAAAAAATGGGCATTGCCTAAGCCGCCTTTGCCCCCACGGGCTACCAGCAATTGATCCCCCTTGCCCACCAGATCGCCCAACAATTCCCCCGTCTCCGCATTGAACACCACAGTACCGCAGGGCACCCGCACCAGCCGATCCGCACCACTGGCCCCGCTGCGATGGTTGGGCCCCCCTTTGGCCCCGTGTTCCGCCTTGATCACCGGTTGAAAGCGAAAATCCAACAGAGTTTGCAGGCCGGGATCGGCCACCAAGATCACCGAGCCGCCCCGCCCGCCATTGCCGCCGGATGGCCCCCCAGCCGGCACATACTTTTCACGGCGGAAGGCAACGATGCCATCCCCGCCATTCCCCCCTTGCACTTCAATTTCGGCTTGGTCGATAAAGTGCAATCGTTCTTCTCCCAAATCTTCTATCTTCCAGCTTGGCAAGATGCCGGGAAACTTGCCACAAAAGACGCTCCTCTAAGCTACGATGGTATTTCCCAGCCACATCCTCCCCAGGTGGGAAAGTGGAAGTGGGATCCTGCCAAACTCGATTGGCCTTCTACCCTTTATCCCGCGCAACTGATCTGTTACTGCACCCCTATGAGTCGATTCACTGCTGCCGATGTAGGTTTTACCACTGAAGACTTTGCCGCCCTTCTGGATAAGTACGACTATCACTTCAGCCCTGGCGAAATTGTGGCGGGTACAGTATTCTCGGTGGAGCCACGCGGTGCTTTGATCGATATTGGGGCCAAAACGGCTGCCTTTCTGCCGCTCCAGGAGATGTCGATTAGCCGCCTGGAAGACCCGCACGAGATGCTGCAGCCGGGAGAAACCCGCGAGTTTTTTATCCTCACCGAAGAAAACGAAGAGGGACAACTCACTCTTTCCATCCGTCGCATCGAGTACATGCGGGCCTGGGAACGGGTACGGCAGCTCCAGAAAGAAGATGCCACCGTTCGCTCAACCATTTTTGCCACCAACCGAGGTGGAGCCCTGGTGCGGATTGAGGGGCTGCGGGGCTTTATCCCCGGATCCCACATCAGCACCCGCAAGCCAAAAGAAGAGCTGGTGGGCGAAGAGCTGCCCCTGAAGTTTCTGGAGGTGGACGAAGACCGCAACCGCCTGGTGTTGAGCCATCGCCGCGCCTTGGTGGAGCGGAAGATGAACAAGCTGGAAGTGGGCGAGGTGGTGGTCGGCACGGTGCGGGGCATCAAGCCCTATGGTGCCTTTATCGATATTGGCGGCGTCTCCGGCCTGCTGCACATTTCCGAGATCTCCCACGATCATGTTGACACGCCCCACAGCGTCTTCAACGTCAACGACGAAGTGAAGGTGATGATCATCGATCTAGATGCGGAGCGGGGGCGGATCTCGCTGTCCACCAAGCAACTGGAGCCCAATCCCGGCGACATGATTCGGGATCCCAAGCTGGTTTACGAGAAGGCTGAGGAAATGGCAGCCAAGTACCGCGAGCAACTGTTGGCCGCTAAGCAAGGACAAGCGGCAGAGGCCCCACCGGAAGTGGTGGAAGAGGAGCTGGAATACGCGGCGGCGGCTGTGGAATGAGGGCAAGCTTGGCGCCATCTCTGCCTGCGATGAGACTGAGGTTAGGAGCCTTCAGCTCCGTTGGCGTGGGTGGCTCGTGGGAGCGGGGCAGCCCAGGCTCCTAGGGAGACGGGTACTGCTGCTGTGGCGAAGTAGGCCGACGGCGCTCACGCAGGGCTGCAAACCTGCGCCAGTAACGGGAATCCCCCGCTCCTGAGCTTGAGGAGCTGGTCAAAGACTGTAGATCTGCCCATCCATGAGCAGATGGGTGATGCCTTTCTTTTGCAGTTGGGTGCGCACAATCTCCAGAATGTAGCCGGGAAACTGGATTACCCGGTAGGGTGGGTAGGTGTTGCTGCCCCGACGGCTCATTTCGGAAAAGCGGCGGGCCACCTTGTGGCTGTCGAAAATCGGCAGCGTATTGGCGTTATCCATCCCTTCGATGGGCAGGGATCCCGAGCCAAAGAATTCTTTGAGAGGGCGGGTGGTCAGTTCTTGGTAGCGGTCAACAACGACATAGCAGGTTTCCGGTAGGGTGAGCTCTTCCAGGGGTAATACCTGAATTTGATAGCTGGGATCGGTGAGGGGATCCTCTTCTGGCCCATCTTCATCTTCTAGGAGATAGTCAGGGTCGTCCTCATCCTCGTCTTCGAGGTCACGGTCTTCTTCGGTCTCTTCCTCATCCTCTTCCCCGACATCCTCCACATCTTCCTGAAGCTCAGCCGCCAACTGCAGTTCTTCTGGGGGCAGTTTTGGCAGAGACTCTGTTCCAGCGGTGTTATCCTCGCCTTCGTCGTTTGCGTTCGGCTGCAGCGAGGGAGATGAAAAAGGCAGCTCCGGCTCCAGCGGCAAAATCTGCTGCTCTGGGGCTGGGATCCTGCCAACAGCAACTTTTTCCCCCATGTCTTTGCGGCGGGCAGCCGAGCGTTTGAGATGGATCAACCGCTGATACTCATCGGCAGCGATATTTTCCTTCAACACGCGGGTGATGGTGGTGATGCTCACCTGAAATTGCTCCGCCAATTCGACGGCGGTCGCTGCTGAGCCGCGGTAGGCGCTAACAATTTGCTGTTGTTCTTGCTCTGAAAGTTTGCTGCGAGCCATCCCAGATCACCCAATCCAAAAACCGAAAAAACTGAAGAGGATCCTTAGCCAGCGGCGGTTGCCCCGCACACCCGGCTGAGGCCGGCAGCCAGCTGCTCCCGCTCCAGCCCCTTGCCGATCAACACAATTTTGGACAGGCGGGGCTCATCGGGATCCCAGTCCCGTTCCAGAAAAAGGGTTTGCCGCTGGCCCACCTGATGAAAGATAACCCGCTGCGGCTCATCCACAACCCACAGCACCCCCTTGGCGCGAAAAAGGGTCTCGGGCATGTCTTGTAGCCAATCGCGAAAAGCCGCCAAATCCAGCGGCTGCTGCAGTTGAAAGCTCACCGATTGGATCCCGTCTTCCTCGAGGTGATGGCTATGGTGGGCCTCAGTCTCTGCATTGGGGAGCCTGGGATCCCACAATTCCGGACGAAAGGCATGCACATCCAAGATGCGGGCCAAGGGCACCTGGGCATGGGTGGTGAGCAGGCAAGGGGCAGCGGGGTTGTAGCGGCGCAGATCCAGAAGGATCCGCTCTCGTTCGGCTTCGTCGATCAAATCCACCTTATTGAGCAACACAATGTCGGCACTGCCGATCTGGTGGGCGGCGGTTTGCGAGCGCTGGAAATTGCGCCAGTATTCGGCACCGTCAACCAAGGTCACCACGCCATCCAGGCGCAACTCCTCATGAAAGACCCTCTGCACAAATAGCTCGGTCACCTGCCTGGGATCCGCTACCCCACTGGTTTCCACCACCAGGTAATCCAACGCCTGGGCACGCTGCAGCAGCTCTCGGGCTGCCTGTTCAAAATCTTCTCGCACCGTGCAGCAGAGGCAACCATTGTTGAGCTGCATCAGCCCCCCCTCGGGCATGTTGACCAACTCGCCATCGATGGAAATCTCGCCAAACTCGTTGAGGATAACCCCAATGCGCAACCCATGCTCCTCTTCCAAGATGCGCTTGAGCAGCGTGGTTTTGCCACTGCCCAAAAAACCTGTCAAAATCGTCACCGGAAGCTGAGCTTTCATATCAGGTGAGGCTGAACTGACAAGCGGCCAACAAACCCTTCTCTTAAGTTCCCCAGAAGCTCTACTAGCTTAGCTTTAGGGTTGGCTCTCCAGGATCTGGACAAGGGGAAACGACCGCTCCCACCCAAATTAGATCCTCTAACCCATCAACTAGTTATCCAACTATTTATTTATATTATTTATTTATTAATGTCCTCTGGGCGTTGGGGCAGACTCTCTCCTGAGGATCCCTGGGGACGAATGAGCTCGATCGGCAGGCCATCGGGATCGGCGATGAACGCCACTTCATAGACCTGGCCCCCAATTTGCTGGAGCTGGGGCGGCAGCAGCAGGGTAAGGGGCACTTGCGCTCGCAAATGTTCTAGGTAGTTGGCCAGGGATCCCCATTCGGGGCCCACCTCAAAAGCGGGGTGATAGTAGCCCACATAGTGGGGATCCCCAAAGGGATCCGGGGCAGGATGGGGCTGCGGCACTTGCATCAGCTCCAAACGCCCCCAGGGGCCGCGCATCCAGCAGGCCAGCGTGATCCCGGCAGTAAAGCGTTCTTCCACCGCAAAGCCCAGCCCCTCGTAAAAAGCGATGGAGCGGAAGATATCGGCGGTGCGAATGGAAAAATGGTGTAGTTTCATCGTCCTGCAAAGCAGCCAGATGGGGCCAGACCGCTCGGATCATCGCCGATGACGGCTGGTCAAGCGCAGGTAGACTTGCTACGCTCCAGAAAAGTAGGCTGTCTATCTTAAGCACCTCTTGCAGTGTATGCTGGCCCGCCCAATCCTTGGGGCGGGAAATGCGACAACCTAAGCCGATTGCTGCCAACCTCAATTATGCCTAAGCTGGTCATTGTCGAATCTCCCACCAAAGCCCGTACCATCCGTGGGTTCTTGCCTGCGGGGTATGAGGTTCAGGCCTCGATGGGACATGTGCGGGATCTTCCCGATTCGGCATCTGAAATTCCAGAAGAATTGAAAGGAGAAGAGTGGAGCCGCCTGGGGGTCAATGTCCACGCCGACTTCGAGCCCCTCTACGTCATCCCCAAGGACAAAAGAAAGGTGGTCAAGGAGCTGAAGGAAGCGCTCAAGAAGGCGGACGAGCTGATCCTGGCCACCGACGAAGACCGCGAAGGGGAAAGCATTAGCTGGCACTTGCAGCAGGTGCTGCAACCCAAAGTGCCCACCCGCCGCATGGTGTTCCACGAGATTACCCGCGAGGCCATTCAGGAGGCGCTGCAAAACTGCCGTGAGGTGGATGAACAACTGGTGCGTGCCCAGGAGACCCGCCGCATCTTGGATCGCCTGGTGGGCTATACCCTGTCGCCGCTGCTGTGGAAAAAAATTGCCCCCAAACTCTCGGCAGGGCGGGTGCAGTCGGTGGCGGTCAAGCTTTTGGTGGATCGAGAGCGGGAGCGGCGCGCCTTCAGAAAAGCCTCCTACTGGGATCTCAAAGCGGAGCTGCAGCCCAAAACGACCGTCGCCGGCCAGCAGGCTGTCTTTCCAGCAGAGCTGGTGAGCTTGGGTGGCAAACGCCTGGCCAATGGGCAAGACTTCGATCCCAGCACCGGCCAGCTCATTGCCGGGCGGGATGTGGTGTTGTTGGATCAGGCCCAGGCCGAGGCCCTGCGGGATCGCTTGCTGGGAAAAGCCTGGATCGTCAGCTCTGTGGAAGAGCGCCCCTCCACCCGCAAACCTGCCCCTCCCTTTACCACCTCCACCCTGCAGCAGGAGGC
Organism: Synechococcus sp. R55.4; assembly: GCF_047461935.1. Classification (NCBI taxonomy): domain Bacteria; kingdom Bacillati; phylum Cyanobacteriota; class Cyanophyceae; order Synechococcales; family Synechococcaceae; genus Synechococcus; species Synechococcus sp. R55.4. Next base: position 19,562 of record NZ_JANSIF010000009.1, read on the forward strand.
CAACCGCAAGCTGCACCTGTCGGCCCAGCAGACGATGCGCATTGCCCAAAAGCTCTACGAAGAGGGCTACATCACCTACATGCGCACCGATTCGGTCCACCTGTCGGAGCAGGCCATCCGCGCTGCCCGCGCCTGCGTGGAGTCGATGTACGGCAGAGAATATCTCAGCCCCGAGCCCCGTCAGTACACCACCAAAACCAAAGGGGCGCAAGAAGCCCACGAGGCCATTCGTCCTGCCGGATCGGAGTTTCGCCTGCCCAGCCAAACCCCCCTCTCCGGCCAGGAGCTGGCCCTCTACGACCTGATCTGGAAGCGCACCGTCGCCAGCCAAATGGCTGAGGCGCGGCAGACCCACACCATCGTACTCATCGCCGTAGACGATGCGGTGTTCCGGGCCAGCGGCAAGCGCATCGATTTTCCCGGCTTTTTCCGCGCCTATGTGGAGGGATCCGACGACCCAGAGGCGGCTTTGGAAGATCGGGAGGTGCATCTGCCTCTGTTGCGGCAGGGGGATCCCCTCCGCTGCCGGAAGCTGGAACCCGTTGCCCACGAAACCCAGCCTCCAGCCCGATATACGGAAGCCTCCTTGGTCAAGGTGTTGGAAAGTGAGGGTATTGGCCGCCCCAGCACCTACGCCACCATCTTGAATACGATCATGAGCCGTGGCTACGTCAGGTCGATGGGGAATGCCCTCGTGCCCACCTACACAGCTTTTGCAGTCACCGAGCTGCTGGAAAAATACTTTCCCAACCTGGTGAATACCCGCTTCACCGCCGAGATGGAGCAAACGCTGGACGACATTGCTTCTGGACAGGCGGAGTGGCTGCCCTATCTGCGCCATTTCTTCTTGGGCGAGCAGGGTCTCGAGGGACAGGTGAAGGCGCGCGAGCTGGAAATTGATTCCGGCCTGGCCCGCTCCATCCATCTGGAGAACCTGCCTGTCAAGATCGGCATTGGCCCCTATGGCCCCTATGTAGCAGTTGAAACTGAGTCCGGAGAGGTGCGCGCCAACCTGCCGGAGGATATTCCCCCCGCCGATCTGAGCCCAGAACACATTGCGGAGCTAATCCAGCGGAAGCAGGAAGGCCCCAAGCCCATTGCCTTTCACCCGGAAACCCAAGAGCCCATCTACGTGATCCCGCAGGGCCCCTATGGCCCCTATGTGCAGTTGGGGGAAGTTTCTGAGGACAACAAAAAACCCAAGCGCACCTCTCTGCCCAAAGGGCTGAAACCGGATCAGGTTACGCCAGAGATTGCCTTGGGGTTGCTGAGCTTGCCCCGCACCTTGGGGGAACACCCGGAATCGGGGAAAAAGGTGCAGGCCGGCATTGGCCGCTTCGGCCCCTACGTGGTCTGCGATGGCGATTTCCGCTCTCTGCCCGCCGATGAGGATGTGCTGACCATCAGCCTGGAGCGGGCGCTGGAGCTGCTGGCCCAGCCCAAGAAAGGCCGTGGGCGCGCCTCGGCCAAGCCGCTGCGGGAGCTGGGATCCCATCCTGAGGATGGTGAGCCGGTCAATCTGCACGACGGCCCCTACGGGCTGTATGTCAAACATGGCAAGGTCAATGCCTCTTTGCCCAAAGGGATCCCTGCCGAAGCGGTTACCCTGGAAATGGCCCTGCAGGTGCTGGCTGAAAAAGAAGTCTCTTCTGCAGAGGTCAAGGGGAAAAGCCGCTCGACCGGCAAAGCGGGCTCCTCGGTCAGTAAAACCCAAGCCAAAACTGCCTCCAGCAGCCATACAGCCCAGCAGGCCGGAAATGCTGTGCCGCAGAAGCGGCGTAAAGCGCAAACCACTTCCACCGGCAGCGGGATGGCCAAAGAGCCGCAAGCCCAAGCGAATGGGTCAGCCCAGGTGGGATCCCGTCCCACCATTGTGAAGATCACCCCCAAAGCCCCCGCCTGAGGTCAGCTTCTTGGGGTGCGATGGCCCAAGGTCGCCTGCTCAAGGTGGCTCAGGGATCGGCTATGTAGCAGCTTTGCTGACGAAACAACTGCTCCAAGGGCCGCAAGCAGCGGCCACAGCGGCTTCCCGATTGGCAATGCACCCGCATCGCTTCTGCAAACGGCAAGGGATCCTGCTGCTGGCGCTTGGGAATCTGGGCGTGTTCCAGCTCACTGCAGTAGCAGTAGGCAGGATGGCGACGATGGGGGTGTGCAAGGGACACGGGAGTAAATGAGAGTTGGAGTCGGGGCCAACAGCCTTCAGCTCAACGTTATCACCTGGGTGCCGGGGAAGTAGTGATTGAGGATTTGCGGCGCTGTGTAGCCCTGCTCGGCCAAGCCGCGGGATCCCCACTGACACAGTCCCACCCCATGCCCGGCTCCGCGATAGGTAAAAAGGTACACTTCCTGCTGGCCGGCCTTTGGCTGGAGACGTTCCCACGTGAAGCGGTTGCTGGGGAGGATCCCCCAACCCAGGGTTTGGCCAAGGCGCAGCACAAACTCTTGGCCAGTCAACAGTTGGGATCCAACGCGGATGCGCACAGGGCGACCCCAGGGATCCGACTGCACAATCTCCAGATCGCCGTTGCCCAAGGCTTGCTCCAACTCCCGTCGGCTGAGTCGGACGCTGTGAGGGCCATAGAAAGGAGAGGCACGACACCCGTCACAGATCACCCCTTGTAGGTAGGGGCGGGCGGGTGGGGCAAAAATATCCTGATTGGCGCTGGTGTGACCGCCGCAGGTGGAGTGAAACAGAACCTCTATCGGCTGGCCGGCATGGGTTAGGATCTGCCCTCGGGTTGCCTGCACCGCAGCAGTGGTCGCCGCCGTTTCATAGGCCAGGCCACCATAAAACTGGTGGGCGGTGGAATCCTGCAATAGCCTTATCGAGGTAGAGGGCCATTCTCTTCTGGGGCCGGGGTGCAGATGGGGAATGGCCAAAGTGCGGGCCAAGATGGCTTGCGCCTGCAAGGCGGCGGCTGGCCAATCGGCAGGCATTTCGCTGGGCACCAAAGCCAGCAGATAGTCTTCCAACTTGACCCAGTTCACCAGATGCAGGCGACCTGAACCCTCCGGGCAAATCTGTACCCAACCCCGATAGCGACGCTCCTCCCCTGCGAAGGGGCGCAGGGCTCCCCCCTGTAGCCAAAGGGATCCCTGGTAGCGACGAGGCTGTCCCGGCCCGGTCAGCAGGAGCTCTTGGCGGCGCACCTGTAACTTCCAGGCACCTGTTGGAAAAGGCTGCTGATTCAAAACAAAAGGGCCAACCAGCTCCAACTCGGCCAAGGGATCCGCACTCCAGCGGCTGAACAGCTCCACGGCCAGCCAATCTCCGCGCCCGGACGTTTGGGCCTGCCGAGAGCCTCCCCAAACAGCCCACAGGGATCCCAGCACCATCGCCCCCAACTGTCGTCGCCGCATAGGCCCCATCCGGGCATCCTCTATCGATAGACCATTCCCCCAGAAATACTGTCAAGATGAGCTGGCCAGCAAAGGATCGTATCCCAGTTGCTGGGTAAGCCGGGCGCGGGCCAATTCCCGATATTCCCAAAAGTGTTCTCCTGCAGCGCAGAGGCCCAAATATAGGTTCAGCAGGCTCGGTTTCTGTCGCCAAATCGTCCATAGCTGCCGCCAAAATTGGGCGCGGATTTCGGGATGAAGGATCCCTTGCCGCCAGATGAGTTGTAGAAGCAGATGGATCCCTTTGCGGAGGGGCAGCTTCATCATTTGCCGTCGGCCATCTTTGATGCCGATATTCAGGCACTGTTGCAGGCAGCGAGACAAATATCGTGCAGGATCATACAGTTTCCAAAAACTTTCCAGATACTCTCGGGCAATCTCCGATAGAGAACGGGTGGGAATGAAATTCATCAGCGTATTTTGATCGCCGAACTCAGTAACGCCGATCCCTTCCAGCAAACGTTCCTCCTTCTTCAAGCGATTCCAGAGTTGCGTGTTTGGCAAAGCCTGTAAAATGCCTAACATCGGCTGAGGAATACCGGTTTGCTCGACAAAAGCCTGGATGCGATCCCCTGCTCCTGGCCGCTCTCCATCAAAGCCTAGAATAAACCCAGCGTAGATCAGCAGTCCGGCCTCGTTGATCTTGCGACAGGCTTCCACCAAAGGGTGACGGGTATTTTGTAGCTTTTGAGTCATCTGTAAGCTGTCTTGGTCTGGGGTCTCAATGCCCAAAAAGACAGCATAGAACCCCGCTTCTACCATCAACCTCATCAGCTCTTCGTCTTCCGCCAGGTTGACTGAAGCCTCTGTCATAAAGGTAAATGGATAGTTGCGCTTTTGGCTCCAAGGGATCAGCTCTCGTAAAAATCGCTTGACGTTGCGCTGATTGCCGATAAAATTGTCATCCACCACAAATACCGAACCCCGCCAACCCAAGTCATAGAGAGCTTGCAGCTCGGCTAGCATTTGACTTGGCTCTTTGGTTCTCGGCTTGCGTCCGTAAAGAGAGATGATGTCGCAAAACTCGCAATTGAAGGGGCAACCTCGTGAAAACTGGACTGACATCATGAAGTATTGATCCATACGCAGCAGATCAAACCTCGGCAAAGGACTTTGGGTTACATCCGGTTTTTCCGCAGCCCGAAAAATGCCCGACTCTTGCCCAGCTTCTAGAGCCTTGACAAAGGCCGGTATGGTCACTTCCCCTTCATCCAAAACCAAATAGTGAGCACCGGATTCCAGGGCATCCTGTGGCACAGAAGTTGGATAGGGTCCGCCCACCGCTACTTTTTTGCCCAACTGCACCGCTTTGCGAATGAGGGCGTGGAAATCCTGCTTCTGCACCAACATGGCTGACAAGATCACTAGATCGCACCACTGCCAATCGGCTTCTGTTTCATCAGCTACATTGCGATCCACAAAGCGAATCTCCCAGTGTTGGGGTAGCAGAGCAGCAACGGTGATCAAGCCCAGAGGTGGCATTAGCGCTTTTAGTCCCACCATCTCGATGGTGCGATTGTAAGACCAGAACGATTGAGGAAAACGCGGATAGAGCAGCAATGCCTTCATACCGACCAGCTCCTAAATCCCAGCGTAATTGATTTCATCCTCGCCTTTTTCCCATTCGTTTTTATTGATTAGGCAATCCTACAAGTGGCCTTGAATAAAGCTGCTGTAAAAACTTTTCGGTATGCTTACCCGTAGTACCTTCTTTGGGTTAGTAGTTTACAGGTTTTGTGCAGGTTTCCTATGGAGAAGCTTGTGATTCTTGAGCAGCGATTGAGCAGGTAGGGCCAAGAGAGTGCAGTTGCCGATGACTTCAAAGGACGGCTGCCACCGGGTAGCGTATTGACGTTCTCCCAGCCTACTCTTCAGGAAGCCTCTCTGGATGACTATCTAACCAAGGATCTGAGCTGAGCCTTAAAAGTTACTGAAGAGATTGCTCACTGAATAACTGAATAAAGTGTTGCCGCAATTCTTTCGAGAACAGCAATATCAACCCTGGCCCTTGGCAGCTCCAGACAGAGTCAGTTCTGCACACCTTGCTCGAAAACCTGCTGAACCAAGCCACTGACGATGGAAAGTACAATCGCGCCGACGAACGCCCAACCGAAGTTATCGATATTGAAAGCGTTCCCGGCCAGCTTATCGGCAATGACCAAGCAGATGCCGTTCAAAATTAGCCAAAACAAGCCCAGGGTAAGAATTGTAATCGGCAGGGTGATCAACCGGAGAATCGGCCTGACCAAACCATTGACCAGACCAATGGCCAGAGCCGCCACCAAAGCACCCCCGAATCCAGAGACGTGGATTCCGGGCAAAAGCCAAGCCAGGATCATTACACTCAAGGCTGACATCAGCCAGGTGGCCAAAAGAGTTGCCATGCTCCCTCCTCTGCCCTGATGGGGCCGCGATTTTGCCCTCTATGCTAGCCGATCTGCTCAGGGATCCCTTGCGCAGAAACCTCTTCAGGGCTGTAAGTTTGCAGGGCCAAAGCATGAATGCTCCGCCCCATGTGTTCCGCCAGAGCGGCATACACCAGGCGATGTCGCTGTAGGGTCGTTTTGCCGACAAACGAAGGCGACACTACTTGAACTCGGTAGTGCCCTCCTGTCCCGCCCCCGTGGCCGATGTGAAGGTGGGACTCATCCTCCACCTGCACATGAAGAGCCTGCAGCTTCTCAGTCAGGTGCTGCCGAAGGTATTCGGGGGTAAGCATGGCAACCCTTCTGGATGAGATGGGATCCCTTAAGATTGAGCCGTGGCCTTAGCAAAGGCTGCCTCGACCAGCGGACGCAGCTCGTTGCGGGCGTGCATCTCTTGGATGATGTCGCAACCGCCCACAAACTCTCCATCAATATAGATCTGCGGGATAGTAGGCCAGTTGGAAAACTCTTTAATCCCCTGGCGGATCTCAGGATCCTCGAGTACGTTAATCGCCGTGTAGGGGAAGCCCAAACTATCCAGCACACGAACGGCGGCATAGGAAAACCCACATTGGGGCATTTCCGGGGTGCCCTTCATGTAGATGAGCACCTTGTGGGTGCGGATTTGCTCACGGATTTTCTCTTCCAAAAGGGGATCCAGCATGGTGTTCAACCACTATAGCGACAACAGCCGATAGGCAAACCGACATCCTATCGAGATCTCATTTTCGTTCACTTCTAACATACTTGGCACTCTCCCCACGGCTAGGCCGAGGGATTCTTTTTCGCAATCACCAGTACCCCCATCATGCCCCACGCTAGGGGGTAGAACTTGGCACTGGCAAACCCTGCCTGCAGGGCCATTTGTCGTTGCTCTTCTCCAGAGGGAAAGCGATCTAGGCTGGGATCAATGTAGGCATATTCGGATCCTAGTCCCAAAGTTTTGGCCTGGGCAACCACCTGAGTGTTCAAGTACCAGCGCTGAAATTGTTCGCAAAGAGGGATCCCTGTGGGGCGGTGAAAATCCAAAATGGCGGCACGACGTCCTGGCTTCAGTACTCGCCTAATCTCTCGCAAGGCTTGGGGAATATCGGTTACATTGCGCAAGCCGTAGCCCATTGTAATGGCATCGAAGCTACTGTCGGGAAAAGGTAAGGCCAAGGCATCTCCCAAAACCCACTCCAGGGAGTAGCCAGGGAAGAGCCGGGAGCGACGCCGGGCAATCGCCAGCATGGCGGGAGAGAAATCTAGGCCCACCACATGTCCCCTTCGTCCTACTCGGCGGGCCAACTGCAGAGCCAGATCACCGGTTCCACAGCACAGATCCAGCACATATCCTCCTGAGCTGGCGCCCGACCAACGCACGGCCATACGCTTCCAAACCTGATGGAGGCCCAGGCTCAAGGTTTGGTTGAGGGAGTCATAGTGGGGAGCAATGCGGTCAAAAAGCGCTCGGATTTCCTCAGGCTGTTCAAAGGTTGGGCTAGGCACCTCTTCTCAACTCCACCTCATGTTCCCCGTACAAACTTTGTTGCTCCTGTTGCTCCGCAACGCTACGTGACCGGATCTGTGGTCTGAAGCTAAAGGAAGAGGGGTGTTACGGCGGCACTGGGATCCCACTGGCTCCCACTCGGTGGCGGCGGCTGGGGTAATCAGCCAAACTCAGGGACAGGGATCGGGATCCGGCTAGGCTCGAGGCTGGGATGCGGATGGTTCCCTGGAAGACTTGGCTATTGGGGGGCAGCTCCCCCGGCAAACCCTGGGTGAGCGCGTTGATTGACCGTCCATTGTCGTCAGTAATGTTCAGGAAGCTATAGAGAAAGCGCACCGTCTCTGCCGAGTTGTTTTGCATAGCTACATTCAGAACCACTTGGCTTCCCTCGCGACGAACCGAAAGCACCTGCATAGAGACCTGTCCACCGGCGGCAATTGGTAGGGGGGGCGGAGGTGGTGTGGGCGCCGGCGGGGCAGGAACTCCGTCCTGCTGACGCGGACGGGGAGGTGGAGGAGATGGAGTGGCGGGGCGAGGAGTTGGCGACGGGGCCGCCGCCAATTCAGGAGACAATCTGGGGGTGGGTGTTGCAACCGGCGTGGGTGCTGGGGTAAAGAGGGGGGTGGGAGTTGGGGACGGACGAAGGCTGGCTTCGGCTGCTGCAATTACCTCAGCCTCGTTCAGCAAAGGCACAGTACGGGGATCCCGAACTTCGCGGGAAGGAGAAGCCCGACCGGCGCCGGTGACGGGAGAAGAAACCCCCGATAGAGCTCGCTGACCAAATAGGTAGCCCAGACAAGCACTCAACACCGTTGTGAAGAGAAACGCGCTCAGCCAGAACAGCACCCCCGAGAATGTGGAGGCGAACTCCTGAGACGGTTTGGCCAGTCTACGCAAAGGCTGTTAACTCCTGCTGCTAGTTCGCTTTCCTATGATACGAAAGTGACAGAGAAGCTAGGGGTTCTCGACCGGGGCAGAGTTTTTGCGCTGTTGCTCATGGGCCTGTAGCGGGGCGCTGTCTAAGTTGGGCAGCCGCTCCCCCAGCCACCAACCCGGATCTTCCCAGCTCAGGGATCCCAGCCATTTCCCGGCCCGATCTGCCAAGACCAAGCCCAACAAAACGGGAGCAGTGGTGATCCCCAGCGCTAGGCTGAGCCAGAGCGGTTGAGCAGATCGAAAAGAGGCCGAAGCAGCCTTTTGTTCAGGCGGAGATATTGGCTTGGGATCTGTCATGGTCGAGCTTTTGAGCCTGAAGTACAGTCAGGTTATTCGAGATTGTTTTTTCAAGCGTAACCAACTCTCATCTTAGCCTGCGGGGAATTTCTCAAGTAGTTTCAAACAGCAAGAAGGCTTTGCTTGATCTGAGAAAGCCCTGACATTGCTTCCTGATCTAGTGGCCGACAGAGAAGAGGTGCTGCCTGGCGTATGGCTTCAAGGGGCCAATCCCACCAAGCAAGTTGGATAAGCCACTCGATCACTTCAGGTGCAAAACGGTAGCGAACCACCCTCGCTGGCACGCCCGCAACAATGGCATAAGGGGGGACATCTCGAGTTACCACAGCACCCATTCCAACAACTGCTCCATTTCCAATGGTTACCCCCGAGCGAATCTTAGCGCCATAGCCAATCCAAACATCATGGCCAACAACAATATCTCCGCGAGTTACAGGGTGCCCTTTCAAAGCACGAAGCTCTCGCCAGGAATCAGGTAAATGGGTGAAAGGGTAAGTAGTAACCCAGTCAGTATGGTGCTCGTACCCTACGAAAAAATGCACCCCTCCTGCAATCGAAGTGCAACGTCCAATCTTGACGCGGGATGACTCTCCCATCCAATGAAGGAAAAACTCATATCCGTAGCTTAGGGAGCCAATCGTGAGCAGAGGAAAAGGCTCTAAACCGACGTGAGCAAAATAGGTTTTCTCTTCCAGCTGGGCAGCGTGCTCGATTCGGATGGGCATAGAGATTCAGCCTCAGGATTGACCGGGTACCACTCGGCTGAGGACTTCAGCAGGCTGTTGTCGAGGTTAGACTCAAACGTCAGTGGATTTCCATTCTACCCAATGGCGATTGTGCTGATCTGCGGCCCTGTGCGCTCTGGCAAAAGCCGGCTGGCAGAGGGTTTGGCTGCGGCTTCGGGCTTGCCGGTTATCTACCTGGCTACCGGGCCGAAACCCGATCCCAAGACGGATCCAGAATGGGCAGAGCGCGTTCAACAGCACCGGCAACGGCGGCCTTCCAGTTGGCAGACTTGGGAAACCGGGAGGGACTTGGGGGCAGAACTGCAAAAGTTGCCCCAGCCCTGTTGTGCGCTGGTGGATTCGCTGGGGGGATGGGTGGCGCAGGGCCTAGACTGTCCCTCTTCAGAATGGGATCCCTTGGTGCAATCCTTCTTGGCAACCTTGCAAAGCCATAGAGGGGAGATCCTCCTGGTGTCTGAAGAGGTGGGCTGGGGGGTGGTGCCCGCCTATCCTATGGGGCGGCGCTTTCGGGATCGGATGGGGGAACTGACCCAAAGGCTGGCTCCCCTGGCCGACCAAGTGTTTTTGGTAACGGCAGGTTTTGCCCTGGATCTCACCCGTCTAGGGATCCCAGTGGCGAGCAAGACAGAGCAGAGCTGAGATAAGCTGCATTTGCAAGCCAGATAGCTGTGTTGCTGTGCCGATTACCCTCTACCTTCCTGCCAAGGCCATTCAAACTCTGGATCTCACCCCCGGCCATGAGCTGGTGAAAACCTTGATGGCCGATCCCGTGCGTGCTGCCCAGCAGGTGCAATGCGCCATCGATTGGCCGCGCAGCCCTGAGGATCCACGGGAGCTGTCCGAGATCCCGGAGGTGCGCCTGTGGTTTATTCGGTGGGATACGGTCTACCCCTGGATGCCCTACTTCCTCAGTTGGCGTCAAGGAGAACTGGCCCGTTACGCGGCTATGATGGTGCCCCACCAATTCAACCCTCGGGAGGGCATTGTTTACAACCCAGAAGCGTTGGAGATCTTCGTCTATCAGAAGATCTTTGTGTTGATGCGGTGGTTCAAGCAGCAGAACCTGGGATCCGCCTCTATGCTGCGGGATATGGCTTTGGTGTTTGGCTTCGAGATCCAGCCGGAGTTTCTCGCCCTGTGGGAGGCAGAGCCATGAAGGTGATGGTGGCCGACACCTGGCCAGGGATCCCGGGAGCTACGGCAGTGGCCGACGCTTGGCAGCAGGTGGTTCAACGCCCTTGGGGCCGGCTCAGTGTGGATCCCACCCCTTCGGAAGCTCAGCTAAAGGCCCTCTGGCAACAAATCTCCGAGTGGGCAGGAGAAAAAGATCCCCTACTGGTTTTGCCGGGCAGCGTTGCCGATCCCCTGGGGCCAGGCCAAACTTGGGCGGATCTAGCCCATGCGTGGGGGTTGAGCTTGCTGTTGACGTTGCAACGGGAGGCCGCCCTGAGCCAAGGTGCTGCTTTTGCCGCCCTGTTACGCCAAGCCAGGGCCCGTGGTTTGGGATGGGTGCTGATTGGATCCCTGACCGAAACTGGGGATCCCCAAGCCTTGGAAAAGCTGGATGCAACTTTGATCCCGCGCCTGGAAGCCCAAGTAGGAATGCCGGTGTTGGGGAGAATGGCTCTTGATGGGCAGATCCTTTGGGATCCAGATGCCCTGCTGCTCTGCAATGCTGGTAAAACCATTTTCAATCTGGCCGGAGCGGATCCTGCTAGAAGCGGGTCTCAAACTCGATGGAAATGACATTGTTGCCCTCAAAATCGGTACTGGCGCGGGTGAGGGTTTGCTCGTTGAAGCGGTAGCGGGCGCTGTAGCGGGTGGGCTGGAAGGGATCCGTCAAGTTCCGCTGCAGCGAGAGGGAAGTGGCCGGCCCCAGATCTCGGGCCACCTCCAAGGCCAGCCCCACTGAAGAACGGTTGGGAGCGCGGGTATCGATCTGGGGGATGGGGCTGAGGCGAATTTCATCCAGGCCAAGGGTATCCCGCAGAGCTTCCTGCAGCTCGCTGAGCAGGGCCGTTCCCGCCAGCCCGGCCACCCCTGCCTCTGGATTGAGTTGGGCCAAAGCCGTTCCCCCCAACAGGGCGACGATCTCTTCCGGGGAGCGGCTGGGGCTGCTGGAAAGGGACAGAACTCCATTGCGGGGATCCGCCTCGGCAAGTTGGCTGGCCCGCCCGTTGACCGTGGCAAAAATATCGATGCTCTGCTGGGATCCCGGCAGGTTGCGGTTGGTGTCGAAGGGGGAAAGATCTTGGGGGAAGCGGTACACCTCGAAGGCTTGGGTCATCAAGCGCAGGTTCAGGAAGGGATCGAAGGGGTTGTCCAAGTCGAAGGTGGCGGTGTTGGGGCGGGAGCGATCCAAGCGAAAGTTGGCGATGGGCAGGCTGACCCGGCCTCGCTCCAGAGTGATGGTGCCTGCCGGGCGCGGATCTTGGGGGGTGCCGAAAAGGCGCAAGGTGCCGGAAGCATTGAATTCAAACAAGTTAGGCCGCTGCACCCGGATCCGGGATCCCAAGGCCAGCTCCAGCCCATTCAACCGCGGCTGCCAAAAGGGTAGGGCTGTCGCGAACGTCGGCGGTGCAGAGTCCTCAGCCGCCTCTGTTGCGGTGGGTGGCTCAGGGCGAGGGCTTACATCCACAATCCCCTCGGAAACCTCTAAACGACCTTCAATCAACGGTCGCAGGAGCAGCCCCCCCACCACCACTTCTCCTTCCAGGCGGCCCGTGTAGAGATTGGGCAAGTTCAGGCGGATCCCTTGGAGCTGCAGACTCAGCGGCTGCAGAGCTTCTCCTTCTTGCAAAGCTCCGCGAGAGTTGATGGGCAAAACGCCTCTGGCCACCAGGGATCCCTCCCCCAACTGTCCGCGCAGCTCCTGGACTTGCAGTTGATTGAGGTTAAAAGCAATCTGGCCTGTCAGGTCGGTAATGGGCTCCGGCAGGGCTGCCAGCTTGAGGATCCCCGAGTTGACGCTCAAGTTCCCCTGCAGGCTGGGCTCTCGCAAGGTGCCGCGGATGGCCAGCTCCAGTTGGCTTTGGCCGCCTTCCCAGCGCACTTGGTCGGTGAGGAGATTGATCAAGCGCAGGCCGCCGTTCTCAGCCTGTAAGCTCAGGTCGATCTGATCCTCTTTGGCTTGAACTTCGGCGAAGGGCAAGGTGTAGGGCACCAAGCCGGCAATGCGGATTGGCTCGTCGCCGTTGGCGAGAAGAGTGCTCTTCAAGCGCAGTTGTCCTTGTTGGTAGTCGAATTGTCCCGCCACCTCCCGCAGGGGCACTTGGTTAATCTGGGCGTTGACCACCGTCAGGGATCCGGTGGCACGGGGATCCCGCAGGTTGCCGGCCAGCTCCACATCCAGGTTGAGATCCCCCTGCAGCTCCAGCTCCTCCGGCAAGAAGCGATCCAGCAAAGCCAGAGGAAATCCTTGAATTTGCAGGGATCCCGACTGTTCCTCTAGGCCCAGCTTGCCCACAAAAAGGGCTTGACGTTCGCCACTGCGCAACCGCAGCGGCTCCAATACCACTGCATCTCCAGCCAGGCTGCCCCTGGCAGTAAGGCTTTCGATGCCAAACTCCTCTGCCTGCCAATTCTGGCCCTCAAGGTAAAAGCTGACGCTAGGCCGGTTGAGGCTGCCGACCAGGCTAACGCTGGCTTGGAATTCCCCTCGCAGACTTGTGGGCGGCGGGAAAGTGCTCCGCACCGCTGACGCGAACAGCGGATCCATGCGGCTGGCCAAGGTCTCCAGGTGGACAGCCAGGATCTGGGCATAGTACTCTAGCTGCTCCAGGAGAGGATGGTTGGGCAAACCAACCGGATCGGTCTCCAACACCGAGGCAGGGCCCAAGGGGGGCAATTGGAAACCCCGGGTGGTGAGGTCGCGCCACTGCCGCCACTTGAAGGCGGAGATGATATCTTCTAGCCGACCTTGATGGGTGCTGATCTCTAGGTCAATTTGGGGAGCGAGAGCCGCCAAGGTGGGATCCAAACCGGCTTGCAGAAGAGTTGCAGGCAGCTCTAAGGTGCCCCTAGCCGTATAGGTGCTCTCGAACAAATCCAGTTGGGCTTGAGCAATGGTCAGCCGGGGAGAGCCGGAGTCGCCCGCAGTCTGGTAGTCAAAATCCACCGAGAAGCCCTGCACTTTCATCCCTCCCCACTGCAGATCCGCTACCGCAGCCCGTCCTTGGGCAGCACCACTCGCCAGGTCAACTGCCACCTCCCCATCGAGGTTCCCCTGTAGGCTGGCCCACGGGCCGGCAGCTAAGCCCCCCAGCAAAGCCAGCGGCAGCCGATTCACCGTCACCTGGAGCTGTTCCTGCTGTCGTTGACCTACTGCCTCCGCCTCCCCTCGCCGGACTTGAAATTGCAAAGGCTGCAACTGGGGATCCAACTGCAGCGCCAGTCGATCCCGCTTCCCCCGCAGATCCACTTCCGTCCCCTGAACAGACCCCTGAAAGGGCCCGGCCAAGTCTTCAAAGGCCACATCTCCCACCTGCAAGCCCCGCAACTGCGCCTTGCCAGTCACCTGCAAGGTGTCCAGAGGTCCGCGGATCTGGCCGGATCCCTGCAGCACTCCTTTCACCAGCGGCGGCAGGCCGGGTACTTCTGCCAGCGTAATCCCGTCGGTGGTAAAGCTCAGATCCAGGGATCCCACCTGCAGCGTCTGGGGATCCAAGGGGATCTGCCCTTCGACCCTGGCCAGGCGAGTGCCACCTGCCAACACCTCCGCCTCCTGGATATGCAGTCCGGATCCCTCCCAAGTCACCTGGCCGCGGATGCCCTCAACCCACTGCCGTCCCCTCGCTCCCAAAGGCTGCAACAAAGCCAGCGACCCTTGCGCCCGCAACGCCCCCAGGAAGCCCACTTCTGCTGCCGCCCTGTCCAGCTGCGCCGTCAGCTCGCCAGAGAGGGATCCCGGCCATTGGGGGTTGAAAAAGGCCAGCGGCACCTCCTGAGGAGCCAACTGCGTCTGGAGCTGTCCCCCCGCCCACCGCCCCGCCACCGCCACCCGGCCTCCGCCCACGTCCAGCACCGCCTGCGGCACCTGCACCACCCAGTCCCGACCCTCCGGCAAAACCTGCAGCTGCCCTCTTCCGGCAATCTCTCCCCCAAGACTTTCCCAGCTGGCCTCCGCCCGCGGTTGGGATCCCGTCAGCGTCACCTGCACTTGCGCGGAAACCGGCCCCACCCAAGGAAGAGCGCCCCGGCGCGGCAAGTCTCCCCCGTAGAAAGCCAGCACCTGCTCCGCATCCATCCCCGTCACCTGCAGTTGGAACTGGCCCGCCAAGCCAGCAGCCCATTGCAATTGGCCGGATCCCTGAATGCGACCCCCCGCCGCCCTTAGGTCGATTGCCTCAAAAGTCAAGGTTTGATCCGCAAAGTGGAAGCCAAAGGCATACTCCGACACCGGCAGGCGATCCACCCGCCCCGGCGAAAGCCCCCGCAACTGTCCCCGAATCTGTGGCCGATCCAAGGGGCCGGTGACCGTTACGGATCCCCCCACCACCCCCTCCACCGCCACCGGCAGGCCAGTCACGTCAAACGTCTCTTGGATCTGCTGCAGGCGGGCCGGCGCTACTTCCGCCTGCAAACCAAACCCCTGTCCTTGCTCCCAGACCACCGGGCCTTTTAGCTCGGCAAAGGAAAGCTGACCAAAGCGACCGCTCACCCCCTCCAGCTCCAACCCCTGCAAGGTAAAGCGAACGGAGCCCTTCACCTCTTCAAAAGGATGGGGCAACCTCTCCAGATCTAGCCGAGCCTGTTGAACCTGGGCCTGCCCCGTCAACTCCAGCGGTTGATCCCGCCGCCAGAGCACCTGGAGATCCAAGCCAGTTTCCCCCTGCACCTCCGCAAAAGGGGCCGCCGGCACCACACTGGGCAAGAGATCCAAAGGCAGACGAGCCGCAGAAAGCGTCACCGAACCGGAAGCCTGGGCAAAATCCGCCACCCCCCTGAGCTGCAGGGGGTACCCCCCCTCCCCCTCCCGAGGGAGCAACCGTGCCGTCGCCTGGAAACTGGCCCGCCCCCCGAAAAGATCCTCCTCTCCTGGCGGGGCATTGTGAGTCAGCCACACCTGCACCTGGCCCTGCAGCCGATCAAACTGGCGTCGCTCCCCCACCAAAGGGATGGCCGTCAGGGATCCCTGGCGCAAACGGATGTTCAGCCCATGCAAGGGCAGGGATCCCTCCCCTTCGGGCAGTTGAAACTGCACATCCGCCCAGCCGCGATCCAGCGTTTCCATCAGCAGCAGTTGCGGCTGGTTTAGGGTAACATTCAGCACCCACTGACCCGTCTGCAGCCAAGTCCAGAAATCAGGGCTGAGGTCGATGGAGCCGATACTGGCCAGATGTTCAACGCGGCTTTCTCCCAAGCTCACCTGCCAGGGGGCCAGAAACCTCACCTCCCCCAATTCCACGCGCCGGCGCATCGCTTGCGAGAGGGTTGCTTCCACCTGCGGCAGCACGTGATCTTGAAGGTAGATCCCTGTTCCCCAGGCGGCACCAAAGGCGGCAGCCGTCAAGCCCAAACCCACCCCAGCTAGAGTGATGGGGGAAAGGTTGAATCGTTGCTGCTGCATCTTTGGATCTTGGTGATCCTCTCCCAACCGCCTACCCCTTAAAAACCTGACAGGCTCCCAAAAGCCATTCGTGCACTGCGGGCCGACCTTGCCGGCACAGTTGCCCCCATCCTACCCAAGGACTCCTGGCTTGCCACGAGGGAACAGAAAGAAGAGATCCCTGCTCCCAGGCGTAATTCCCCCGAAGACCCCGCGGAAAAATACCGTCTCCCGCGGAGAACGGGGATGCTAAGCTATCTCCACACCCGAGATTGAACCCACCCTGGGGCCTCTCTCAGGTGTTCCCTTCTGTCGAGATGGTTGAAAGGAGAAGAGCCATTCCGGAACCCCTATCTCTGACGGTCAGCTTGCGCGGCAGCCGCGAGGCGCTGGAAAACTGCCAGGTCTTTCACCTGACTGGCCTTCTGGATGCCTTTTCCGAGCCGGTCTTTGTTAAGGTGGTCACCAAATACCTGGAAGAGGGATCCCCTAACCTGATCCTGGATTTGACAGGGATCGACTTCATCGACAGCTCTGGCGTCGGCGCCCTGGTGCAATTGGCCAAGCTGGTGCAGGGCCGCGCAGGTATCTTTCAGGTGGTGAGCAACCCCCGCATTACCCAAACGGTGAAACTGGTGCGCCTGGAGAAGTTCCTATCTTTGCGCAACTCCTTGCAGGAAGCCTTGGATCGCCTGAAGGAAGGAAGTACGGGCAGTACAGAGACCGCCTGATACGTAATAAGTATGGGTCTGGGAACCTTTTGGGGGATCAGTGCTGGAGCAGGGGATCCCGACTGGATAACGGTCAAAGCAGCCCGCATCCTCAGCACGGTCAACTGGGTGGCCTGTCCCCAAAATGCTGCCGGCCAGCCGGGCTTGGCCTACCAAATTGTGCGCCCTTGGCTGCGACCGGAACAAACCCTGCTGCCTCTTCATCTGCCGTTTGTCACCCGGTCGGAAGTCCTGCAAGCTGCCTGGCGAGTGGCTGCCCAGCAACTGGCCCCACTCCTAGAAAGGGGAGAAGATGTTGCCTTTATCTGTGAGGGAGACGTGGGCCTCTACAGCACCTTTGCCTACATGGCCCAAGCCCTGCGGCAGCGGATCCCCGCCTTGCCCATCCAGGCCATACCGGGGGTGTGCTCTCCCTTAGCTGCTGCTGCTGCCCTGGGATCCCCCTTGGTGCTCGGCTCCGAGAAATTGGCGATTTTACCGGCTCTGTTTGCCCTCTCGGAACTGGAGCAGGCTTGCGCCTGGGCTGAGGTAGTCGTCCTCATGAAAGTGGCCTCTGTCTACCCTCAGGTTTGGCAGTGGCTGGCCGAAAGAGGTTGGCTGCAACAAGCCAGCTTGGTGGTCTGGGCCGGCTGGCCCCAGCAAACCCTCTTCCCCACCCTGGAAGGACTGGCCGACTACCAGCCCCCCTACTTTTCCCTGCTGATCCTGCGTTCTCGGCCCCGAAATCAAGATTCTCTTAACCTGGAAAACGAGCTACAGCTGGAATGAGTTTTCTAGGATAGGGAATGAGTTCCTTCCGGCGATTAAGCCCGAAGCAGGGGTTGGTCGTTGTTTTTTTGCGTTTATTTCTGTTTAGCTCAAGGCTCGCGCCGAGCCAGCTTGTTTCCCCAAAAAATCAGGTGTCCTGTGACGGAAAGAGGCTGAGGAATCCGAATCCAGAATGCTGGGATCCCTCATTGACCTGAACCAAAAAGAGATGAAAAGACCAAGTTAAAGGAATGATCCAGCCTGTTAAGAATGGTTGCCGCCCTTGGTGGAGAGATCGGCTATAGGTTAGATTATGGATGTGGTGATTCAGGCGAGGAGGATAATATCTCATCCCCATCCCAAACGCGAGGCACCGCTTCTCGATTGAATCAAATCCAAAATTCAAGTCCAAAATTCTCTGTCGGTCAACGCTTTGATCCAAGCTTCCGATCCGTTGCTTCGGCAGACTCTCCTGAGAAGTGGTTGTCTCGCTCAGCAGAGCACCTGGTACCTACGACAGGTTTTCCTCGAAGCAGAACAAGGGAGTTAAGCAGATAGCAGTTGGGCTTGCTGCACAAGCCACTGGGAAAGTGAGAGAGCGCTCTAGGTGTTCCTCAAATAATCCTCGAATAAAAGTGGTTTTGCCAGATCAACAGGCTCAGCCGGCTATTTTGAGTCTCCATTCATGAGCGAGTCAGGGTGGGAAAATCGGTGATCAGGTTCAGGTGCTCTCAACCTGCAAGCTCTGCGAGTCGGAACCAGCGCTCAGTGGGACAAGGACTGCGGGCTTTAGCAATTCGAGGTTCTCTCAGTTCATAGTTTCACTCTCACTTTCAGGAGGTTGCTATGTTTACCTTTCTCTCAAAGATTGCTAGAGCAATTATCCGCATATTTGCTCCTGCCAAGTCCGATCTGGTGGAAGTGGGTTACCAGCCCATCACGGATGATATCTATCGCATCAACGGCTCAGCCTGCCATTTTAGCGATCTGGAGATCTCATCGTAAACCTCAGAGTCGGATTCTGGTGTCGGAGCGGCCACTGGCGCTGGCCTAGAAATTGGAAAGGAAATTGGAAAGCTACAAGTTAAGACAACTGAATAAGTCTTAGTTAAGTCTTGGATGCGGTTAGTCCGCGTCGGCAGGGGTGGTTTTCCTCCCTGTGGCCAAGTTCTACCGGTTCAGTGGTGGCTCCCCGTGGGGGTCACCACTTATTGTTTTGTTGTTTGCAAGTTGTTTGGGAAAATAAGGAGAATGCTTGCGGTTGCCCTATCTCAACCTGTGTTGCCTTCCCCTGTGGTTTACCCGGCTACACCGGGCGATCTGGATCCCTTGGCCGAAGTTCTGGCGCAGGTTTTTTATCCGCCCTCAGGCCTGCAACGCTGGATCCACCCGATTTGCAAGCTGGGCATTCGCGAAGAGTTGCGCCTCAGGCTGGCCGCAAGGGATCCCCACTACTGCTGTCTGGCGGCTGCGGTGGGATCCGAAGTGGTGGGCACTGCCGAGATCTCTTTGCGGGTCACAGCCCACGGGAAGTATCCCTACCTCTCCAACTTGGCGGTGCTGCCCGGCTGGCGGCGGCGAGGAATTGCTCGTCTGCTTTTGCTCAGTGCTGAAGGGGTGGCGAAAGGGTGGGGCTACCGCTGTTTGCATCTGCACGTGTTGGAAGACAATCTCCCCGCGCGGCAACTGTACGCCCAACTGCGCTACACCCCCATCGAACGCACCTCTCAACTCTGGCGATGGTTGGGGATCCCTCCGCAGCTTTTGCTCTGCAAGTGGTTACCTTGAATTGGCAAAGGAATTGGCAAAGCGGCAACATTGAGCTGGCAGAGTGGAGATGCTTCCCACCCCGCTGGCTTGCTTCTGCGCAGTGAGGCGAGTTCCTGGACTCATATAAAGTTATGTAAACTAGAGATGGGTTCTAGAGAGGTCTCGGAGGGGCAGTGAGGGAATTGGGCAGGGTTTTCATGGGATTGGTTGTGGGCCTGCTTGTGGGCTTTGGGATGACTCAGCCTGCCTGGGCCCAGTGGGGAACTACTCCTCTCCCGCCAATAGGTTCTCCGGCACCGGAGTTCGCATTGCCAGATCAAGCCGGGCAAATACGGCGGCTGGCGGATTTTCGGGGGGAGTGGGTGGTGTTGTATTTTTACCCCCGCGACTTCACTTCCGGCTGTACGATTGAGGCCCGCCGCTTTCAGCAAGATTTGCCCAAGTTCCGGGCCATGGGGGCACAGGTTGTGGGCGTGAGCGCCGACTCGGTGGACTCCCACAAGCGCTTTTGCTCGGCAGAGGGGCTACAGTTTCCTTTGCTGTCGGATCCCGACGGCACGGTCAGTCGAGCCTACGGATCCTGGATGGGCGATGTTGCCCTGCGCAATACGTTCTTGATCGACCCCGAGGGGATTTTGCGAGAAATCGACCCAATTGTAAACCCCAGCCGCCACAGCGCTGAGGTTCTGGCCCAGTTGCAGCAGCTTATCAGGAACTAGCCCTCTAGCTTTCCGGGCCAAAAGTCTGCTCGAACTCGTAGAGCAACTCGTCGATCTCCTCCAGCGCTTGGTTGACATCCACGCGCAAGCTGCCCAAGTCTGGCTTTTCCAACAGCTTGGCTACCGCTGGCCGGCGTTCGCGGATTAGCTTGATGCGCTCTTTCAAGGCGGCAATTTCGGCGGCGTCCATAGCTTCAGAGACCTAATTGACTCTCCTAGCTTATCGCTTCCGCTGGGGGAGTGTCGCCTGCTGGGATCCCTTTCTGAACCACCGAGAGCCAATCATAATAGAGCTGCGCAACCTGGCACTCAACCCCGCTTCAGAGGTGCTGACATGCTCCCCTACACCCAGATTGTCGCCCACCGTGGGGAGCACACCCACGCCGAGGAAAACACGTTGGCCGCTTTTGCTGCCGCTATTGAGGTGGGGGCCGAGCAAATTGAGCTGGATGTGCGCTGTAGCCGAGATGGGATCCCGCTCGTTGTTCACGATGCCGATTTGGATGGACAGCCTTTGGCCGCATTAACTTGGGCCGAGATTCGGGCCCGCAAACCCACGATTCCCACTCTTGAAGAGACCCTGTCACATATCAAGGGCAAAATCACCCTCGATATCGAACTCAAAGAAGCAGGCTATGAGGAACAAGTCCTTGCCCTCGTTAGCGATATTTTGACCCCCGAAGAATTTGTGATCACCTCTTTTTTGCCTCAGGTGGTGCAGCGGGTTAAAACGCTTTTGTCCCCGCAACCCAAGGTTGGCCTGTTGATCGAGGCAAAGGCTGAGGAGCAAGCCAAGGGATCTTTACTTACCCGTTGCCGGGAGTTGGGAGCGGATTTTCTGGCCCCCCACTACAGTTGGGTGAACTTGCAGTTCTTGGCTGAAGCTGAACAGGCCGGGATCCCTCTGTACGTTTGGACGGTGAACGATCCTGAAGTGATGAAGTTGTGCTTGCAGCCATTTGCCGGCTCAGTAGGACAAAATCCCGTTGTTCAAGGGTTGATTACCGACCGTCCCCAATTGGCTTTGCAAATTCGCGCCCACCTTTTGGCAGGAGTAGAGGGGGCAAAACCCTAGACCATGGGCACAAACTGCACCGGAAAAGCCCCTTTTTGAACCCATCCTTGGGCTGTTTTGCAGAGGATCAGCAAGGACTGGGATCCCTGGGCACCGGAGTCCGAAGGGCTTTCTCCCACCGGCACCACCAAGGTGCCCCCCACCGCCAGTTGATCCAGCAGCACCATGGGCACAGTTGGGGGCGCTGCCGTCACCAGAATGGCATCGTAGGGAGCATGCTCTGGCCAACCTTGGTAGCCATCCCCCTGACGCACTTCCACGTTGCGATAGCCCAGGGCAGCGAGGGTTTGTTGAGCTTGAGCAGCCAATGGGGACAGACGCTCCAGGCTATACACTTGCCGGGCCAGCTCTGCCAAAACAGCCGCCTGATAGCCGGAGCCGGTGCCGATTTCCAACACCACCGATTCAGGCGTGAGGCGAGCAGCTTCTGTCATAAAAGCAACAATATAGGGCTGAGAAATGGTCTGGCCATAGCCGATGGGCAGAGGGCAATCCCTGTAGGCCCGATCCCGCAGATCAGAGGGGACAAAAAGGTGACGCGGCACTTTTCCCATGGCTTCCAGTACCCGTGGATCTCGGATCCCTCGTTTGATGAGCTGTTTCTTGACCATCTGCTCCCGTTGGGAAGCAAAAGGATCGGAAGCGTCTGGGGGCTGAGGTTCAACTTCTGGGATCCCAGCTGGAGAGCGAGAAGAATGTCTCCACCGGAAGGATGAGAATGGGTTGATCACCGATACACAACCTCCAGAAACGATGAGCTGCTCAGCTAGAAATCGCAGGAGCCCCGTACGGTACCCGTAGGGTCAGTGTCGGGAGGAATGCTATAATGGTACTGCGGGCACCAGAAACAGCTGTTTAGGGCACTGGTAACGGTCGATTGGGGGTGCAGTAAACCACCCCAGAGGCTCGCGGTTGGCTTGCTAACTGCAGGGCTACTAAAAGCCCGCTTCGTACCGCCTAGCGGTCGGTGTCGGGTAGTTTACATGAAGCTTACAGCCGGGATCCCCATGGGAGATATGGGATCCGGTTTGATCAAAATTGTAAAGTTTTGTGCGCAATCTGCCGGGGCGAGCAATCACCACCCTGGTTCTGCCAGCGCAAGATTTTATAGTGTTGATCCCTACCTTTTCCCCGCAAGGGGAAGATGGTGAATGGGGTGACAGGCTGGGAACTGTCCTAGCGACACCTGGGGAGAGAGGCTGGGTTTAATAGACTGTAAACGTAATTTACGGTACAGATCTATGACAACTGCTGCCGCTTCTGCTACTCCCACTGCCCCTGAGACGACGCTGCTGAACGTTTGGCAAGTGCTGGCGGAAGAGTTTGCCGGTCAGGTTGCCCTACGGGATCCCCACGCGCAGCCAGTTTTCGAGATGTCTTATGGAGAGCTGTTTCGCCGCATTCAAACCCTGGCGGCTGGCCTGCAGGCTTTGGGCATTTGCCCGGGGGATCGGGTGGCCATTTTTGCCGATAACTCCCCCCGCTGGCTGATGGCCGATCTGGCCACGATGTTCACGGGAGCTGTGAATGTGCCCCGCAGCGCTGTGGCGGATCCCAGTGAGCTGGGCTACATCTTGCGCCACTCCGGTAGCACGGCCCTGATTGCTCAGGATCTGAAGACCCTGAGGCGGATCCGGCCGGATGTGCAGGAGCTGGGCCTGGAACGGCTGCTGTTGCTTTCCGATGAGCAGGAAGCAGGGGTGCTGAACTTTTCCCAATGGCTGCAAAAGGGTCGGGAACACACCTACCAACCCCCAAAGCTGGAGCGATCCCAACTGGCCACCATCATCTACACCTCCGGCACCTCCGGTCGGCCCAAGGGGGTGATGCTCAGCCACGGCAACCTGATGCACCAGGTGGAGAACTTGGGCGTGGTCGTACAGCCACAACCGGGGAATAAGGTGTTGACCATTCTGCCCACTTGGCACTCTTATGAGCGGGCTTGCGAGTATTTTCTCCTCAGCCGTGCCTGCATGCTGGTCTATACCAGCCCTCGCTTTATCAAACAAGATTTCCAACAGGAGCACCCCCATTTTCTGGTGGCAGTGCCGCGGATTTGGGAAACCGTTTATGAAGGGATCCAACGGCAATTCAAAGAGAAAAGCCCCCTGATGCAGCGGCTGATCCGCGCTCTGATGGCCGTGAGTGAGAGGTATGTGCTCTCTGGACGGATAGCTCGCAACCAGTCGATTTTGCATTACGGAGTCAGCCCCTGGGTGCGCCTGCAGGCTCGCCTGCAACATTGGCTGCTCTGGCCCCTGCACCGATTGGCCGATGTGCTGATCTACCGCAAGGTACGACGGGCGTTGGGCCCCAATTTTCAACATGCCATCAGCGGCGGTGGATCCCTGCCTGCCTACTTGGATCTGTTCTACGAGGTGGTGGGCATTTCCATCTTGAATGGCTACGGCCTCACCGAAACTTCGCCGGTGTTGTGCGCGCGGCGTCCAGACAACAATGTGCGCGGTACGGCTGGCCCCCCTCTGCCGGGGACGGAGTTTCGCATTGTGGATCCTGAAACTCGACAGCCGCTGCCGCCACAAGAAAAAGGGTTGATCCTGGCCCGTGGCCCGCAGGTGATGATGGGCTACTACAACAACCCGGAAGCCACTGCCAAGGTGCTCAGCTCCGACGGCTGGTTTGAAACCGGGGATCTGGGCTGGCTCACCCCCGACGGGCAACTGGTGATCACCGGCAGAGCCAAGGATGTCATTGTCCTACTCAATGGGGAGAACATCGAGCCCCAGCCGCTGGAAGATGCTTGTCTGCAGTCTCCTTACATCAGTCAGATCGTGATCGTCGGGCAAGACCAAAAGAAATTGGCTGCCCTCATCTACCCCAACCTCGATGCCCTCAAAGCCTGGGCTGCCGAGCAAGGGATCCCGGCTGAGGATGCCGAGCTGCTGGCCCAGCCCCAGACCCGCACCTTGATTTTGCAGGAGGTGCGCCGCCGCATCCAAGAACGCCCTGGCTACCGGCCCGACGAGCAGGTCAGCGACTTTCGCTTCTTGCCGGAGCCGCTGAGCGTGGAAAACGGCCTCATGACCCAGACCCTGAAGATCAAGCGCAACCCGGTGGCCGAGCGCTATGCCCATCTGATCCAAGAGATGTATCCGGCTTGAGGTGCAGGCCCGCCTAAGTTTGGGATCCCCGTTGTTGCTCCAAGTACCGCCGGAACTGCTCCGGTGGAATGGCCCCTCGGTAGGCCCCACAGTAGTAGAGGGTGAGCACCGCCTTGTAGGCCCAGTCAGTTGGCACCACATCCGGGAAGGGGCTGGGCAAAGTATCTGCTTGGTTGTTGGCGCAGGCTTGCAAAATTTGCTCTGTGGTGAGCTGTTCTGCCAAGTCTGGAGGGAGTTCCCGCAGGTTGGCCTGGGCCAAAGCCGCTCCGGCCAAGCTCAAGCTGGAGAGGGCCGCTGTCCAAAAGACAGGAGTGAAGAGGTGTTGCAAGTTCATGGCTTTCAAAGGAAGGGTTGGCAAGTCCTCTCTCTAGGGTAGTACGAGCTAAGAGAGCGTCTGGATGTAGACAAACTTCCTCGGATCTGGGACTAAGATGCAGAGGAATCAAGGGAGCAGAAGAGGGCGGGATCGCCAGCCGCTAATTGTCTCCCCGCATGGCCATGTAAGGCTGAGAGCACGATAGGTCAGAGCCGATGAGTTTATCCCAGGGGCCGAGTTTTGATGGAATGGATCCCCCGGATCCGAAGCTGATCGATGCCTGTGTGCATTGCGGGTTTTGCCTGACCACCTGCCCCAGCTACCGTGTCATCGGCAAAGAGACGGACTCGCCGCGGGGGCGGATCTATCAGATGGATGCCCTCAACCAGGGGCAGATCGCCCTTTCTGCGGCTACGGTTTCCCACTTCGACAGTTGCTTGGGCTGTTTGGCCTGTGTTACGGCCTGTCCATCGGGGGTGCAATATGACCGCTTAATTGCCGCCACCCGCCCGCAGATTGAGCGCAACTACTCCCGCAGTTTTTGGGATCGGCTTTACCGCCAGTTCATCTTCTCGGTGTTTCCTTACCCGACACGGCTGCGACCGCTGCTGTGGCCTCTCTGGCTGTACCAAAAAATGGGGATCGGCACCTGGATCCGAAAAGGGCTGGAAAAGGTCTCCCCGCGTTTGGCAGCTATGGAATCCCTGATGCCCCCCCTGGAGGTGGAGCAACTGCTGCCCAAGCGTTACCCTGAGCGGATCCCGGCGGTGGGAGAACGCCGTTTTCGGGTGGGACTCATTTTGGGCTGCGTGCAGCGCCTGTTTGCCCCGCAGGTGAATGAGGCCAGCATTCGCGTCTTGACCCACAACGGCTGTGAGGTGGTGATCCCGCCTGTCCAGGGCTGTTGCGCGGCCTTGCCCCACCATCAAGGGCAACTGCGCCAGGCGGAAACCCTGGCCCGCCAGATGATCGATGCCTTTGCCGATTACGAGTTGGATGCCATTCTGATCAACGCTTCTGGCTGCGGGCATACCCTGAAGGAGTATGGCCACCTGTTGGCCAGGGATCCCGACTACAAGGAGAAAGCAGCCCGATTTGCCACTCAAGTCAGGGATATTCAGGAGTTTCTCGCCCAGGTGGGGTTAACGGCTCCTCTACATCCGCTACAGCCGGAACCCCTGGTGCTGGTCTACCAGGATGCCTGTCACATGCTGCATGGGCAGCGGCTCAGCCAGGAACCCCGACACCTGCTGCGGCAAATCCCAGGGCTGGAGCTGCGGGATCCCGTCGATGCGGCCCTCTGCTGTGGTAGCTCCGGCGTCTATAACCTGTTGCAACCCCAGGTGGCGGACGAGCTGGGAGCCCAGAAGGTGACGAACTTGCTTAACACCGGTGCTCAGGGGATTGTCTCTGCCAATATCGGCTGCCGCCTACAAATCCAGAAACATCTGCGCCTACAGGGCAAAGCCGGGATCCCCATCTATCACCCGATGGAATTGTTGGATCGCGCCCTCGCCGCTCTGCGACGCTTTCCCGAACAAGCTACAGGGACTTCTTCGGGTCAGGCAGAGGTAGCCGAGGCAACCGGTTGAGTGGATCCTGGATTTCCGGTCGCGCTGGCGTAACCTGGCGCAACATAGCCTCCCACCCCACTTCTCTCCCCCATCGCCGATGGGCTATTCCATCAACAGGCCCAAGTCCAGGTGAGGCTGCCACAGATCGGCCAGGCGCTCCAGCAATTGCTCCCGCTGCTGAGCATAGTGGCCCTCCAGATCCGGCAAGGGATCCCAGCCTTTTTGTCGGCGCAGCCAGTTCAGCCATTGTCGCCGCCACAGGTGGTTGTCAAACAGGCCATGCAGATAGCTGCCCCAAATCCGACCCGTGGGATCCCGCCAGCCCAGGTTCTCCCGGTCGAACACCGGCAGACAGCCAGAGGGATCCGCCTGGGTGGATCCCTGATGAATTTCGTACCCCTGAATGGGGGCCAGGGCAGGCCATCGGCTTTGGGTCTGCACCTGCTGGGTGACCTTGGTGGGTTGTAAAACGGTGGTCAAAGGGAGAAAGCCCAGCCCTGGGTAGGTGCCGGCGATCCCCTCCCAGCCTTCGGGATCGGCGATGGTCTCTCCCAACATTTGCAGCCCACCGCAAATGCCGATGATATGGCCGGAGTATTGGCGCAGTTGATCGGCCAGGCCGGTCTTTTGCAACGCGAACAGATCGTTGAGGGTGGTTTTGCTGCCGGGCAGGATGACCACATCCGGGGATCCCAAACTTTGGCCAAGGTGAACCCAGCGCAGATGGACGGTGGGCTCCGCCAACAAGGGGTCAAAATCCGAGAAATTGGCCACCTGGGGCAAACGCACCACAGCAATCTCCAGGCGCCCTTCCCTCAGGGCTTGGCGACCGGCCCGGTCGCGGCGATCTTCCCAAAGCAGGGGGTTGGCTGCAATTCCCATCGAATCCTCTTGGGGCAGAACCCAGTCCACCCAAGGCAAGACCCCGACAACTGGGATCCCGGTGTAGTTTTCCAGCCAATCCAGGCCGGGCTGCAACAGTTCCCGCGAGCCCCGAAACTTGTTGATGACAATGCCCCGGATCAAGGCCCGCTCTTCAGGTTCCAGCAGTTGGAGCGTGCCCACCACATGGGCCAGCGCCCCACCTCGGTCGATGTCTGCCACCAGCCAAGTGGGGGATCCCAAATGCAAGGCAACCCGCATATTTGCCAAGTCCCGATGTTTGAGGTTCACCTCTGCTGGGCTACCTGCCCCCTCGCAAAGGATCCAGTCGTACTGCTGTTGTAGGCGAGCAAGGGCTTCTTTGACCGCTTGCCAGGCCGGCGCAAACCAGCGCTCGTAATACTCTCCGGCGCGGTAGGTGCCCACCGCTACTCCGTTCAAGACGATCTGGGAAGTCAGGTTGCCCTGGGGCTTCAGAAGGATTGGGTTCATCTCCACCGCAGGGGGAATCCCGGCAGCCCAAGCTTGCAGAGCCTGCGCGTAGGCGATCTCTTTGCCCTCTGGGGTGACATAGGCGTTGAGGGACATGTTCTGAGCTTTGAAAGGGGCAACCCTTTTTCCCGCTTTCTTGAGAATGCGACAAAGGGCTGTTACCAGCAGGGTTTTGCCCACGTGGGAAGAAGTTCCCACCACCATCAAGGATCGACCTGAACAGCTCACCCCGGATCCCTCGCCCTTGGTTTCTGGTTGTTGCCATTCTCCCCGCGGCCAGCGTCGCCAAGCCAGGGCCTCCGTTGGCAAAAGCGACTCTGCAATCCCCTAGTTAACCGCCCTGCTGATGCCCAGAGCCGCACCCTCCGGTCTGCACGGGATCCCAGGGGCTTGCGCTTTGTGCTTTCGACAGGATTTTGAGCTGGGGCAGATGGATTCGAACCACCGAATGGCGGGACCAAAACCCGCTGCCTTACCGCTTGGCGATGCCCCAATTCACATTGCTTAACCAGCTTAATTAATCTAGCGATGCAGCTTCGGGTCTGTCAACAGTTGCAGTGAGCTCCTATGCGTGGGGAAGCTGAAGCTCTTCGCCAAGGTCAGGGCCAATGTCAAGAGGAGTCACGGGGAGAGTGCGGGCTACCTCAAAGAAATAGGCGCGGATCTCCGGCCCGAAATAGATGACATCTCCGCTCCTCAGGTAGTGAGTAGCCACCCGCGTGCCGTTGACAAACACCCCATTGGTACTGGACTGGCCCTTGCGGTTGCCGTCGATCAGGCAATAGGTAAACCCTGTCCGGTTGGACTTGGTGGGCACCCGCACCAGGTAAGCATGGCGACGCGAGACAAACCGATTGACGATCTGGATGGCGTTGGAGGGATCCCGTCCAAGCGTATAGATACTCTCCCGCAGGATGTAGCTGCAGGGCCGGACAGGATGGCAGATGGACAGGGTGAACTCCGGATGGGACACCGGCCGTTCAGGGACTTGATCGAACAAATCCGCCGGCAGATCAAAGCCCTGGCTGGGAAGAGGACTTTTCCCGCCAACCTCTGTGATGGAGGTGAAAAAATCGTCGTAGCTATGTGGCAAAGGTCTTCCCCCCTCAACGCTCAACGCCATTTACAGCAGCTTGGCTTTCCAAATTCAAAGTCTTATCTATAGTTCCCCAAAACCCTACTGCTTTCAAAGGAACTCTGGTCTTGGCGGGCTGCCGGAAAACCCACAAGCCCCAGTGTACTGTACTATACACCATAGGCAGCCTTGGAGATACCCCCTTTCCCCGGAAACTGGGCTTGGGCTCAGGTTGGGCCTATTTTGGCTTTCAGGGATCCCTTGGGAGCCACAGCCTCAGGCGGGCTATTCTGAGTAGCAGGTTTTTAACCTTGAGGTGAGGGTGTGACGGAGGCCCTGCTGCGTCGGTTGGATGTGGCCACAGAAGCTGCCCTGGAGGCAGGAGCTTTGCTGCGCAGTTATGTGGGGGGCACCCTTGCCATTGAGGAGAAACGTCCGGGCGACTTGGTGACTGCGGCGGATCGCGCTTCCGAGGATCTCATCTTGAAAATCTTGAGGCGGCACTTCCCCGAAGATGTCATCTTGACCGAGGAATCAGGCCAGCAGGGATCTCCGGAGGGCGCCTACGCTTGGATGATCGATCCCCTGGATGGCACCACCAACTTTGCCCACGGTTACCCTTTCGCTGCCGTCTCCATTGGTTTGCTGCAGGGGCGGGAGCCAGTTTTGGGGGTTGTTTGTGATGTTTTTCGCGGGGATCTGTTTCGCGCCGTCCAAGGGATGGGGGCTACCCGCAACCGCCAACCCATTCGAGTCTCCACAACGGCTGAATTGTCTCGGAGCCTGCTGGTGACCGGCTTTGCCTATGATCGTCGCGAAACCCCTGACAACAACTACGCCGAGTTTTGCCACTTTACCCATCTCACCCAAGGAGTGCGGCGGGGCGGATCTGCAGCTCTGGATTTGGCCTATGTGGCCACCGGTCAGTTGGATGGCTACTGGGAGCGGGGCCTCTCCCCTTGGGACATTGCCGCAGGGATCGTCCTGGTGCGAGAGGCGGGTGGCAAGGTGACTGCTTACGATGGCGGCCCGGTGGATGTTTACAGTGGCCGACTGTTGGCCAGCAATGGCTGGTTACACGCTGCTCTGCAAGAAGAATTGGCCCAAGTACAGCCTTTGCCGGTCTCCTTTCCCATGCGGCGGGATCCACGCCCAGCCTATCAGAACCGGGAAAGCTCCCCAGTTGAGTTGAATTGAAGACAGAAGTAGCTGACGAATAATCGAGGAATAATCAAGAAGATTCCAAGAACCCTATGTTGGGCAGGGTAGATAGGAGATGGGTTAGCGGACTCCCCGGAAAACAGCGACATCGCTGCCGGGCGGCACAGTTCGGCCTGGCTCTCCTCTTGGGAGCGATGGCCCTTGGGGTTGCCACTGCTGGCCCCGGTTACCCTCAGCCGGCACAAGGGAAAGTCGCCCCCACCGAGCAGGCACAGCCCCTCGATTCCCGTTGGGCCGAGATCCAGGCCCGGGGGCGCATTCGGGTTGGCTTGGATCCCAGTCTGGGGCCGGCCTATCTCTATACCGACTTGGAGCAACAAACCTACGCCGGCTTCGAGTGGGATATCCTGGAGGCGCTTGCCCAAACCCTTCAGGTGCAGGTGGATCCCATCTATGTGGCCTGGAGCGAACAGTTGGCAGCTTTGCAAGCGGATGAGGTGGACTTGATCTGGGGGGCGCGGGAAGCTTTGGGCTTGGATCCGGAGCAGTTTCTGGCCACCCGGCCCTACTATCTCAGCCCGCAGCGCTTGGTGGTACGGGATCCCTTCCCCGCCTCCGGGCCAGAGGAACCGGCCATCGAGACACTGTCGCAATTATTTGGCCGCAAAGTGGGCATCGTAGTCAATAGTACAGGGGCAGCCCTACTGGAGGCTTATAACGAGAGGAGGGGCAACGCCATTCGTCTCTTTGCCACCAGCAACCCTGAGCGCTTGTTTGCTCAGCTACAGGCTGGCCAGTTGGATGCCGTGCTGGTTGATCAGCCTGTTGCCGCCCTAAACCTGCGCCAAGCTGGATCCCGGCTGCGCCTGGTGGGGCCGCCCCTGTTCCCCATGCCTCTGGTGGGAGTAGTATCCTCTCAGCATCCTTCCCTGAAGGAAGCTGTGGATGGGGCGATTTCCAGCCTGATCGAAAACGGAACCTTGCAGCAGATTTTAGAGAAGTGGCAACTATGGGATCCAACTCTAATGTCCCCCGCCTCAACCGAGGACTAGCCCGCTACGAGACTGACCATTTCGCCATCTTAGGCGTGCCCCTTACCGCCGACTCCAAGGGGATCCGGCGCGGCTACCTGCAGGCGGCCAAGGCCCTCCACCCGGATCGGTTTGTGGGGGATCCCGAAGGTGCAGAGCGCGCCAACATCCTCTTTGCCAAGCTGGTCAACCCGGCCAACGAAGTGCTGACCAAAGAGCGGGAGCGAGGGGAATATGAAACGGTGCTCAAAATGCGGATCAAACGCCTTTTGGAGACGCCCCCCCCGGATCTTTGGCCCTCTGGGGAAGCCGTCAAGGGCTTGGCCGAGCACCCCCATTGGCAGGAAGAGTATGTCAGACGGGTGGAGAAGCTGGCCAAAGAGCAATACAGCTCCATGGAAACCCTGCTCGAGAAAACCGAGCAATTGAGCGAGCTGAACCTGGCCTATTTGTTGCTCAAGGCCGGCTACCAGGGGAGCCTAGCCCCTGCCTCTAGAACCACTACCGCGACCGGGATCCCAACCCCTTCCCCCAGCCGTACCACTGTGGGTGGGATCCCAGCCTCCCCCGTCGTTGCTCCGCCCAGCCGTCCCCCTGTTCAGCCCGTTCCCACCCCACCTCCGGCTCCCAAGCTCAGCCCTGCGGAAACCCGCTTTATCCAAGCCTTGGACATGATCGAGCGCAAGCAATACCGGGATGCGGTGCAGTATCTGAACTTTGCCATCAGCGCTGAGCCCAACGTGGCCCGCTACTACCTGCACCGGGGCATTGCCCACCTGAAGCAGGGGAATGCTGGCATGGCCAAAGCAGACTTTATGCAAGCCAGTCGCCTAGAACCTGCCAACGCCGAGTTGATGGCAGAAGTGCGCCGTTGGATGCAGCAAGTCACCACTCAACAGCCCGTTCCCGTCCCCAAGGACTCCGTCCCGCCAACGCGAGTGGCCAGCCGTCAAACGTCACAGGCTCAGAAAGTGGTGCCGCCTCCCCGCAAAGAAGACAACGGCGGGTTCTTGAGCCGCCTCTTCGGCAGGAAAAAGTAGGCAGAGCCCCCCTTAACGCGCACCCCCTAGCACCAGCAGCGTGACCAGGGATCCCGTATTCCAGAGGCTGTGCAGTAGGATGGGAGCCAGCAGGTTGCGGCTGTGGCTGTACACCACCCCCAGCACCACCCCCAGCATGGTCAGAGGCAGCAGATCAGAGAGGTTGAGGTGGGCAAGGGCAAAGGTGAAGGCGCTGAGCACAATGGCGGCCCCCATAGGCAGGTAGCGGCTTAGAGTAGGCAGCCAAAAGCCTCGGAACAGCACCTCCTCAAAAACAGGGGCACAGACAGACACCACGGCCAAAAACACCAACCGCGCCCCCCAACCATGGCTATCCAGCAGCAGGGGCAAAATGGGATTCCCACCCCCCGCCTGCGGTAGCAGCAATTGCGAGAGCGCCGCTGCCAGC
The DNA here is from genome assembly GCF_047461935.1 of Synechococcus sp. R55.4. NCBI lineage: Bacteria > Bacillati > Cyanobacteriota > Cyanophyceae > Synechococcales > Synechococcaceae > Synechococcus > Synechococcus sp. R55.4. The sequence goes on from NZ_JANSIF010000009.1 coordinate 51,552, forward strand.
ACCACCAAAGGCAAGGCCACCCAGTAGCCACACAAGCCCCACAGCAGCCAAGGACCCCACAACCGCACCTGCAGCACCCTCTGCCAGCCGGGGTAGGCGTGCAAGAGACGGTACAATAACCCTGCCCCCAGCACAGCGCCGGAATTGTAGGTGAGAAACAGGGCTACCGCCTGCTGCCAAGGGCTGAGCTGCCGTGCCCCCAGGCCGAGGATGATGATGTAAAGTCGAGGCACCAAAGCGTTGAGGGCGATAAACCCCAAAAACCAGCCGGTCAGCACCGCTTGCGCCCCGATCCCCGGCCAAGGCACTTCCCAAGCAGGGCCCAGGAGCGGACGTTTGCGCCAAAGGCTCCAGCCCAGCCAGCCCAACAAGAGCATCAACCCCAGCAGCGCCCCCAGCACGGGGATCCCGCCCACCACCGCCAGTCGAAATAGAGCCGCCAAGGCCAATTTTTCCTGCTGTTGGTTGAGGGCATTTAGGCTATCGCTGCGCTGCTGCAGTCGGTAAAGCTGTTGCAGAGCCACCGCCTCAAACCAACCATCCAGATGATTGCGAATCTGCACCTCCGCCTCTGGCAAGATGCGCCGCGGTGTTCCCCACAGCCCTTGCAAAACCCGCGCTGCCCCCTTTTGGCTCGATTCCAGCTCCACGGGACGTTCCAGGTCGATGATCTGCTGCCATTGCTGCCGAGCAGCTTCCAGATCTTCTTGGTAGGCATAGAGCAAGCCAAGGCGCAGCCAAAGCGCATCCAGCTCCGTCTGCAAATCTTGCATGGAGGCCAAAAGGGCGGGATCCACCTCTGGAGATTGGGCCAGTTCTGGGCTGGCCGCCTCAGATTCGCCAGCAGGAGTTAAACGGGCCAGCCGTTTCAAACGTTTCAGGCGTTCGGCGTAGTTATCGGCGGTCTGCTGATAGCGATTTTGGGCCACCTTGAACACATCCTGACCCAAAAGTGCCCGTGCCAGATCCTGATAGCGGGGATCATCGAGGGTGCGGGAAGCTTGCAGGGCGAGATCGGTTTGCAACAAATCCAACTGCGTTTGGGGCGGCGGCTGAAACCAACTGCTGGAAAGAGAAAGCCCGACAATCACAATGGCCAATAGGCTCAGCAGGTTGAGGATCCCACGGCGAACAGAAAACCAAGCAGAGGAGGGGTCGGCAGAGGCCGTGGTTTCAGAGTGAGACATTGCGGCGACGGATCCAACTCAAGCGGGTTATATCCTATCTTCTGTATTGTCTTGGCGGAATGGAGTTGTTATTACTGCATTACGGATTTGTCCTGTTGTCACCGGCGCTCCAGCCAATAGCGATAGATGGGCAGGCCCAGTTGTAGGCAGTGCCACTCCCGCTCCGTGGGGATGCCGAGGGGATTGGAGTCCAAAGGTCCCTGGTGGGGATCCCAAAACTGCGGATGCTCTAAAAATCGAGCTGCCATTTCTTCGGCCACCTCTTGGATATCCGATTGCAGGAAGACGGGGCTGCCCGGTCGCAGCAGCAGAGCCAGATCCGCCACCAGTTGGGGTTGGACAATCCGCCGTTTGTGATGGCGCTTTTTGAACCAGGGATCCGGAAATAGGATGGTCACCCGGCTGAGATCCCCCGGCGCAAACAGATGCCGCAGAGAGATGTTGATGTTGGCAAACAGAAAATGGACGTTATCCAGCCCCAGCTCGTCCCGCCAGGCATTGGCCCGCTCCACCAGCGCCTGCCGAATCTCTACCCCTAGGAAGTTCCAGTCGGGCTGCTCCTGAGCGAGGCGCAGCAGAAATCGTCCGCTCCCTGTGCCGATATCCAGATGAAAGGGCTGCCCCAGCCGTCGGTATACCCGCTCCCAGTGGGGTGGGGGGGTGGGCTGCTGATACTGCGCCTGCAGGGGATTGACGTGCTGCCGTACCCGGTGACCGAGGCCCCTCTGTAAGGGGATCCCGGCCCAAGGCGGAGAAGGGGGGCGCTTCTCCAGTTGGCCCTCAGGCGATTGCTGCCCCTGTTGCACCTCTGCTTCCATAGACCACCTCCTGCCGCCAGCTGCGGCCCTCGCCCACTGACCAAGGGATCCCCCAGCTTGGAGGGGAGCGACAAAAGTCCAGGAGATCTAGGCTACCACCGGATGCTGTCGATGACTTGCCGCAAGATCTGGGCCGAGCGGTGCAGCTGCTTGCGCTCGCTCTCGGTGAGGGACATGGCCAGCGTGCGTTCCACCCCCTGCCGCCCGACCACTCTGGGCAAGCTGAGACAGACCTCTGGCAGATCGTACTCCCCTTGGGTGAGGCTGCTCACGGTTAAAACGCGGTGTTGATCCCGCAGCAGGGCTTGGACAATTTGCGTCACCCCTAACCCGATGGCGTAGCTGGTGGCCCCTTTGCGACGGATGATCTCGTAGGCAGCGTTGCGCACCTGCTCGAAGATATCCCCCAAATAGGCGGGATCCCAGTCCGGCGAGAGTTCCCCAATTGGGGTGCCGGCGATGTTCACCTTGCTCCAAACGGCCACCTCGCTATCTCCATGTTCGCCGATGATGTAGGCGTGCAGGCTACGCGGATCCACCCCCAGGCGCTCCGCCAAAAGATAGCGAAAGCGGGCTGTGTCCAAAACCGTCCCCGACCCAATTACCTGCCCTGCCGGCAACCCCGACAACTTCAGGGAAACGTAAGTCATGATGTCAACGGGATTGCTCACCACCAAGAGGAGTGTGTCAGGGCAATGGGCCATCAAGGCCGGGATCAAGCCTTTGAAGATCTCGACGTTGCGCTGCACCAAATCCAAACGGGTTTCTCCAGGCCGCTGCTTAGCCCCTGCCGTCAAAATCACCACGTCTGATCCGGCACAATCCGCCAGCTCCCCTGCCCGTATCCGCGTCGGCTCCACAAAGGGGATCCCGTGCACCAGATCCATCACTTCCCCTTCCAGCTTGTTGCGGTCGATGTCGTGAAGGACCAGCTCATCCAGAGTGTTCTGGATTACCATCGAGTAGGCACAGGCCATGCCTACCTGGCCGGCGCCGATGATGGATCCCTTCAAAAGGCGGCGAGAAGTCAGCCCCTCGACCTGCTGCTGGGAGCGCTGCTTGGGTTGGTGCTTAGAAACAGTCATGGCTGCAGCCGCTACTCTTCGTTCTCCAGCTTAAGCCTGCCTAGAGGAAGAAAAAAACAGGCTACCGCTCTCCAGAAGAACTGGAAAGGCGAGAAGAGGCAGGATCGGTTGCCGCAGCGGACTGGATCCATCTGAAACAATCTGAAACAATAAAAACAATAAATAGCCCTCTAACCTTCAACAGTCCTCAACCCGGCTGCTGGGTTAGCCGCTGCCAAAGCTGCGGAGGAATGCGCTCGTGAGGACACTTTAGGGACTGAATCTGAGCTAAATCTTCCGGCATGTAGTGCAAGGCTACCCGCGCTGCCGGATCCAAAAGGCTGCGCCGTCGTCGGTTACATTGCTCCGCTTCTCCCAGAAACACGTCCAGCCAGCCATCTCGCTCTTGGTAGCGAATCCTCAAAGCAGAGAGAGAAGGCAGAGCAGAGGAAACTTCTTTGCGGTAGAGCCGAAAGCCCTGCTCCAGACTCCAGCCCAACCACCACTGAGGCGCCAATTGCCCCAACTGCCTACACCACACCCCCGCCTGAACCTGTTGCCATGCCATGCTTGCCACTCCGCAGCTTGTTCTCCTGAGAAGACTTAACTGCAAATCTTTAGCAATTGCTACTTGGGTAAGCACTCTACCAGACTCCTCAAGCTTAATGCAAGTCTTTATCAAAGAGGATCCCTACTTTGCCGGCACGCTATTGAAAGCTAATCTCAATAGAGCTATGCTGTTACTCGGTTGAGTGGTGGAGTTGTATCCATCAGTCTTCCTCTCTTGCCTTGGATGCATCGGGGATCCCACGCCCGCGGAATTAGCCATCCTGGGTCTGGCAGGGATCCCTTTTCCAGGGCTAGCTGAGGTTCTTTCTAATGAGAGCAGTTCTAACTAATAGGAGCCTGGTTCCTTCCCAAGCGTGTCGATGTACGGGTAGAACAAGTTCGGGAGCCAGAAGCGGTTTAACCTTGAAAACGGCGACGCATAGCCCTTCACGTCGGCAGGACAGGCTTTTTAATAATTCTTTTAATTAACCTCAAGAGTTGCTTCAAAGAATATCCCCTCCGGAGCACCCAAAAGCCCGTGCCAGCCCGGGGATCTTTTGTATCGAGAGACACACAAACTCCCCCAACAATTCCATAGGATGACCGTAGAATGGCAGAGACAGCGTGAATTCATAGCTGTTTTTTTCGGCTTGCCCTCCCCGTTGCCCGAGCGTCTACTGGGTGTTCCTAGCCTATGGTTGAAAGGGGGACTGCTGGGCCAGACCAGGCTGGCAGCGTTTATGATGCGCTGACGCGGGCCGATCTGTGGAATCCCCAGGTCATGTACCGTGGGCGCCCGGTACAGGCTCGGGGACGGGCTGTGCTGCGCACCATGTTCGAGAGCGTCAGCGATGGGTTGTTTGTCCTTGAGTGTCTGCCCCCGGAGCCAGAAAGAGGCTCACCTCAACCGCGCTGTCGGTTTTTGGTGGGTAACCCGGCTTTTTGCAGGATGTTTTTTCTCTCCTCTCGACCTATCGAGGGAGAAGAGCTCCAGAGTTGTCTACCGCCTTCTCTGGCTGCGCAGATTCAACTGCACACCGAACACTGCCTCAGCCATGGCCGGCAAGTGAGCTTCGAGCTGAGCCTAACGGCCTCTGCCGCTCCCGACCCAGAGTCGACCCGTGTTCTAATCGTTACCCTTTCTCCAGTAGTTGAGGAGAACAAGCCAATCAGCCGAATTGTCGGCTCCTGTCAGGACATCACAGCACGCAAGCAAGTGGAGTGGCAGCTACAGCGCAGCCAAAAGCAACTGTTGGAGCACAACCGGGCTCTGATGGAGCTCACCCGGCACAAAGCCCTCAGCCAAGGAGACTTACAAGCTGCTCTGCAACAGATTTGTACTACAGCCGCCCATACCCTGGGGGTGGCACGGGTGGGGGTCTGGCTCTACACGTCGGAGCGCTCCAGCATTCGCTGCATCAATCAATTCGAGATCACCCCAGACAACCCCGAGGGATCCCATACTCAAGGGGCGGAGATCTGGGCCAAAGACTATCCCCGTTATTTTCAAGCCCTGGAGCAAGAGCGCACCATTGCTGCCGACCAAGTGGTGGCGGATCCCCGCACCGCCGAGTTCGGCAATTCCTACCTGACAGCAATGGGAGTGGTCTCGATGCTGGATGCCCCCATTCGACTGGAAGGACGGATGGTGGGTGTTCTCTGCCACGAGCACATTGGATCCCCTCGCCACTGGACCTTAGAAGAGCAAAACTTCGCCGGATCCCTGGCGGATTTGGTGTCTCTGGCCCTCGAGATCTCGGAGCGCCGGCAAGTGGAAGAGGAGCTGCGCCAGGCTGAGGAGCGCTATCGCAATTTTTTCGAGAATGCGGTAGAGGGCATTTTTTTCACCGATGCGGCAGGTCGGTATCTCTCCGCCAACCCGATGCTGGCCCAGATCTGCGGCTACAGCTCCCCCGAAGAATTGATGCGCGAGGCGAAAGAGGCGGGCAAGCGGCAGCTCTATGTGGATCCCAGCCAGTGGGAGGAATTTGTGCGGCTATTGCAGGAACAGGGATCCGTACGCGGTTTTGAGTACCGGCTGCGGCGGCGGGATGGCTCGATCATCTGGGTCCGAGAAAAGGCCCGTTTGGTTAAAGATAAAGCCGGAAACATCCTCGGCTATGAAGGCATCTGCGAAGACATCACCGCCCAAAAGCAGAGCTTAGCCTACATGGAGTTTCGCGCTCATCATGATGCCCTGACAGGTTTGGTGAACCGCGAATCCTTTCGGGAGCGGCTGCAGCAGGCCCTGCAGCAATACTACAGTGAATCTCTGGCCCTCTTCTTTGTGGATTTGGATCACTTCAAAGACATCAACGATACCTTCGGCCACGGTGTCGGCGATGCCCTGTTGCAGGGGGTAGCTGAACGGTTAACCAAGTGCGTTCGCCCTGGAGATATCGTCGCCCGCTGGGGAGGGGATGAGTTCACCCTGCTGCTGCCCCGAATTGGCAGCCCCACAGTGGCAGCGCGTCTGGCTCAGCGGATTGTCGATGCCTTTCAAACTCCCTTCTCCTGCGAGGGCCATTCCCTTTCCGTGACCTGCAGCATTGGCGTCGCCCTCTACCCCCAAGACGGCGTAGAAGTGTCCACCCTTTTGCACCATGCCGACTTGGCCCTCTACCAGGTCAAGGAAAATGGCCGCAGCGGCTTTCAGCTCTACCGGCCAGTTTCAGGGATCCCGGCAGCAGTCCGCAACACTATCCTGTAAGCTGGTTGGGTCAGAGGCCCTTCTGGTTTGTGATTTGTGCATCCGGGTCGTAGCTATCGCCGTCTCATTCCCTTCATTCGGCCCCATCTGTGGATGTTGTTGCTGGGGCTAACCTGTACCCTTGGCTTTGTGCTAACCATGCCCGCCCTCGCCTACTTGATCGAGTGGGTGGCCCGCTCCATCGGTGCCGGGGATCTGGGGCAATTGCGGATGCTGGCCTTGATTGGGGTGGTGTTTTTCTTGGTGCGCGGCGCTTTTCAGTATGGCCAAGACACCCTGATGGCGAGGGCCTCCTTGCAAATGGTTTTGGAATTGCGCCAACAGATTTATGCCCACCTGCAGGCACTGGATGTGGACTATTTTTCCGGCAGCCGCACTGGCGATCTGGTCTATCGCCTCACGGGGGATCTGGATCGGGTGGGAGAGGTGGTGCAGCGGTTTTTCCATCGCTTCATCCCCAGCGTGCTCACCATCTTGGCGGTGGTGGCCTACCTGTTCTATCTCAACGGCATTCTCACCTTGACCACCTTGCTGATCGCCCCCCTGATGGGAGCCTTGATCAGTTGGTTTGGGGATCGCCTTTTGTTTCGCTCCCGCCTCAACCAAGAGAAGATGTCGGATTTGGCCGCCCTCTTGACTGAAGTGTTTGCTGGCATCAGCCTCACTCGCGCCTTTGCGGCTGAGGACTACGAAATTCGCCGCTTCAGTGCCATTGCCGAAAGCAACCGCCTGGCCCGGTTTCAGACCGAACAGATGAGAGCCATCCAAGACCCGGTGGTGGGTTTTCTGTACGCCATGAGCGTGTTGGGGGTGTTTTGGGTGGGCGGCTGGCAAATTAGCCAGGGCAACCTGACCGGCAGCCAGTTTCTCGGCTTTATCGCCGGTGTTGCGATGTTGATCGACCCTATTGTTCATATCACCAACAACTACAGCGAGCTGAAACAGGGTGAGGCTTCGGTGGAGCGGATTTTCGAGCTGCTAAACACCCGCTCCCAAATCCGGGAGCTGCCCGGGGCCCGCCCCATGCCTCCCATTCAGGGTTGGGTGGAGTTCGACCAAGTTTCCTTTGCCTACAAACCGGATCAGCCGGTGCTCAAACAGATCAGCTTTCAGGTGTCTCCCGGCGAGATTGTGGCCCTGGTGGGATCCTCCGGCGCCGGCAAATCCACCCTGGTGAGCCTGATTCCCCGCTTTTACGATCCCCAGCAGGGCTGCATCCGCATCGACGGCATCGACATCCGCACCGTCACCCTCAAGAGCCTGCGCCGGCAGATCGGCATTGTGCCGCAGGAGATCACCCTGTTTTCGGGAACCATTGCCAGCAACATCGCCTACGGACAAGAGCATTTTGACCTGGAAGCGGTGCGCCAGGCGGCCCAGGTGGCCAACATCGACACCTTTATCGAGAGCTTGCCCGATGGCTACGCCACCCGCGTGGGAGAACGGGGGGTCACCCTCTCCGGTGGACAACGGCAACGGCTGGCCATTGCCCGCGCCGTGCTCCTCAACCCCAAGATCTTGATCCTGGACGAGGCCACCTCGGCTTTGGACAACGAGTCAGAAGCGTTGGTGCAGGAAGCGCTGCAACGGCTGATGCAACGCTGCACCGTTTTTGTGATTGCCCACCGCCTCTCGACAGTGCGCACCGCCCACCGCATTTTCGTCTTGGAGCAGGGGCAATTGCTGGAGCAGGGAAATCACCGAGAATTGCTGGGCAAAGGGGGTCGCTACGCCCAGTTTCACCTGCGCCAGTTTCATTGAACCCTTGGCCTCTGGATCTCCTGGATCTCCCATGCCTGCCGGAAGGGCCGGTAAAACTCCGGATCCGCAGGCGCTCCCCCCGGGATCCCGCAGATGGCCGCCGCAAATTGCACGGCCCGTTGCACCAGAATCGCCTCCGGCCATCCCCGCAATAGTCCCAGGATGGCTACGGCGCTAAACGCATCTCCCGCCCCCACCGTATCCACCATCTGAGGCGCAGGAACCGGGTCGGCCCGATAGACCTGAGCAGGGGTGATCAGCAGCGCGCCTGCCGTTCCCAAGGTCAGAAATAGACCTTTCAGGTTCAGATGAGCCTGGAGGATCTGTCCTTGCTCCAGCAGGTCTCCAGGAGGGATCCCTTCCAGTTGGGCCACTTGCTCCAGCTCTGCCTGGTTCAGCTTCAGCCAAGTGCAGGTGCGCAGCATCTCCTGGATGGCGTCTGGATGCCACCAGGGATCCCGCAGGTTGAGATCCAGAAACACGGGACAGCCCAAAGCGGGGATCCCCTCTTGAAAGTGGCGATGGGCTGCCTCCCGGCGGGCTGCCAAGCTGCCCCGGTAGAGCAGGCTGGGCTGGAGAGCTTGCAGAGCCCCAATATCCAACTGGATGTAGTCGTAGGCTTGGTCGGGCAAGATGGCGAAGGTGGGGATCCCTTGCTCATCCAGGGTTACTTGAACCTTGCCGGTGGGGTGAACAGAATCCTGCTGCAGACCCTCCAGGCGCAGCCCCTGCCGTCGCAAGGCCCCCAGCAGCTCTCTGGCAGCCTCGTCTTGGCCAACACGGCTGAGCAAGAGGGGATCGGATCCCAGCCCCTTGAGGTTCCAAGCCACATTCAAAGCTGCTCCGCCCAGCACAATCTCTGTGGGGAAGCAGTCGAAAAGCACCTCCCCCAAGATGAGCGGCAAACCCAGGGGCACATGAGAGGGATCCATCTTGAGCACTCAGCTAGAAATCGCAGGAGCCCCGTGCTGTACCGGTAGGATCAGTGTCGAGAGGAAAGTCCGCCTCCATGGTTATAATTGTACTGCGGACACCAGAAACGGTTGTTTAAGGCACTGGTAACGGTCGATTGGGGGTGCTGTAAACCACCCCAGAGGCTCGTGGTTGGCTTGCCAACTGCAGGGCTACTAAAAGCCCGCTCTGTACTGCTTTAGCGGTCGGAGTCGGGTAGTTTACGAAGCAGCCGTTGACGTCCGCGGTGCGGAGCCCAATCCCTGGAGCTCCAGGATCTGCTGATAGGTGTTGCTGCGGAACCAACGCTCGATTTCTCTGGCCCGCAGCACCGGCAGCGGATGGGTGCGCCCCACCGTTTGCATCTGCTTCAGCTCCATCTGCCACAGATCCCCGTCCAGCTCGTCGTAAGTACGGGCCTGCTCCAAAAAGGCGTCCACGTTCAGCTTGGAGGCCAATTGCGGGGATCCCCCACACAATTTCATCAACACCGAGATCACCGTCTTGGCATCTTGGGCTACCAACAGCGCCGCCCGGTCACAGGTAAACTCGGCACACCGCAGCCAGTGCATCAGTTGATCCTGCAACGCCTGATAAAACAACCCCCCGAAGGGGAGCAAGCTGGTGGAGAGCATGAGAATGTTGGCCATCGTCAAGTAGACCCCGTGATTGCACTTCAAGTGGCCCAACTCATGAGCGATCACGGCCTGAATTTCCGGCGGCTCCAACAGATCCAGCAGAGAGCTGTGCAAGACAATGAAGGGCTTTTTCCCCTGCATGGCAAAGGTGTAAGCATTGGGCGTGGGGTTCTGCCGCACGTAGAGCTGGGGCACCTCCAGATCCAAGATGCGACAGGCCTGCACCAAAAGCTGATGAATTTCCGGCAACTGATGCTCGTTAATTTGGATGCTGGAAGCAATGTTGTCCAGATAAAATATCTGTCCTGCCGTTGAGCCAAGCCAATTTTGAATCAGCAGGCCCAGCCCCGGCACTTGCTGCAGAGAGCGGGTGGCTTGCAGATCCACGGGATGACGAAATTGGTCGGCCCGCAGGCCCAACAGAATCCGAGGTTCTCGTTGAATGGACGACATAGACAATAGACAACAGAGGGAGAAAGGACTTCGGTTACAACTCGTAGGGCACAAACTGGCGGTGGCGATTCAACAAAAATAGCCGCTCCGGCGGCGGATCCGACAGGGTCGGCTTGTCAGTAAAATCAAACGGGTTTTCTCCAGAGGGGATCTCCCAATAGACCACATGATCTTGAATGCGAGTGCCATCGGTAACAAAGCGCCCAGTATCGGCGGCAGCACGCTCAGCGCGGCGATAGAGTCGCCCTTGCCAGGTCAAGTGCGGGGGCAGCCCCAATCCCAAAAACAGTTGCTGCCGACTGGATTCCTGGTTGAACACCGTTTGCAGGCGATCCGCCCAGATCCTTGCCAGATCTGCCGGTTGGGGAGCAGCATGAGCCTCTGCATCGGCTGGAGTTACCTCCAACAGCAGTTGCTGGTTCAAAAGAATCCGAGCGGCTTGAGCTGGGGGATCCCCGCTGCCGGTCGTCGAGGGATTGGGACTGGGGATATCCAGACTGACCTGCACCTGAGGGCTGCTGGCCTGTAGCAAAATCTCTTCCAACCGTTGCTTCAGCAGACGGAGGCGAGCGGGGGCATCGGGGGTGCGCAGGGTCAAAACCAGCTCACTCCCCACCCGAAACTCGCTTTCTGCCCAGGTTGCCTCACTCCGCCAACTCCCCATCAGCCCACCCACGAGCAGGATCCCTGCCCACCTCGCCATCCTTGCCGGCCCCCTTACCGGGGGTGAAGCGCTCCTCTGTGGCCTTGACAAGTTCACTAACCTCGCCTCTCCCCTGCAGGACTCCTTGATCTTAGCCGCTACCCTAGATACATCTGTTCTCTTGACCCTATGCCGTTGGCAAGCTCCGCTTCTTTGTCATTGTTCTAAGGTCATCATGCGGATCCCGACTTCCACCTATCGCATTCAGTTTCATGCTGGGTTTGACTTCGACGCAGCACGACAGATTGTTCCCTACCTGAAGCTGCTGGGCATCAGTGACTTGTATGCCTCTCCCATCTTCCAAGCCCGCAAAGGCAGCACCCACGGCTACGACGTGGTGGATCCCAGGCAGATTAACCAGGAACTGGGGGGAAGCGAAAAGTTTGAGCTCTTGTGGGAAGCCCTCAATCAGCAGGGAATAGGCTGGATCCAGGACATTGTGCCCAATCACATGGCCTACGATGGCCAGAACCAGATGCTCATGGATGTTCTGGAGAGTGGCCCCAACTCAGATTTTGTTGACTACTTTGATGTGAATTGGAATCACTCTTACCTGGGGATCAAAGGCAGAATCTTAGCCCCTTTCTTGGGAGATTTCTACGACAAATGTTTGGAGTCGGGTCAAATCCAGCTTCGTTATGATGCCGATGGCCTAAGTATTAACTACTACAACTTGAGGTTCCCCCTCAATATTGACACCTATGCGGATGTTTTTACCTACAACCTGAGCAAGCTGCGGCGAAAATTGGGACGCAGCCATCCCGACTACGTCAAGTTACTCGGGATCCTCTTCAGCCTGAAATTCATTCCCAGCAAGGAAGATCTCCTAGAGCGCACTGATCAAATTAGCTTTGCCAAGCATTCGTTGTGGGAACTCTACACTTCTAGCCAACCTATCCAGAGCTTTTTTGACGAGAACATTGACATCTTTAACGGCAAGCCAGGGGATCCGTCGAGCTTTGACCTGCTGGATAGTCTTCTGGCGCGGCAAAATTTTCGCCTTTCCTTCTGGAAGGTGGGTGCTGAGGAGATCAATTATCGTCGTTTCTTTACCATTAACGAGCTGATCTCACTGCGGGTGGAAGATCGCGAGGTGTTTCGCAAAACCCATCAGCTTATCTTTAAGCTTGCAGAACAGGGGCGTTTTAGTGGTTTGCGCATCGATCATATCGATGGGTTGTTCAATCCCGAAGAGTATCTCCATCGCCTGCGGGAACGCTGCCCAAATCTCTACATCGTGGTAGAGAAAATACTAGAGGCCAATGAAAGTCTGCCCCAAAGCTGGCCGGTTCAAGGCACAACGGGTTACGATTTTTTGGCTAAGCTCAACGGCATCTTTTGTCAAGAAGAAAATGCAGAGGCTTTTGACTCTCTCTATCAAAATTTCACAAATCTACGGCATTCCCCAGAGCAGGTTATCGAAGATAAAAAACGCCTGATCATCGAGCGCAACCTGTCAGGAGATATGGATAACCTTGCTTTTTTGCTCAAACAGATCACCAGCCACCATCGCTATGCCAATGACTTTACCCTCTACAGTTTACGTCGAGCTTTGGTAGAAGTTTTGGTGTGCTTTCCGGTCTACCGCGTCTATATCCACGAAGGGATCCTCAGTCCAGAAGGTCAACAGGTGGTTCGTCAAGCTGTGGAGAAGGCCAAGGAGAACCTGCCCGTTTTGGTGAATGAGCTGAATTTTATTCAGCGCTTTCTCTGCCTGGAGTCTCTGGAAAATTTATCAGACCAGGAGAAAAATGAGCAGATCCATTTTGCCATGCGCTTGCAGCAGTTGGCTGGCCCTCTCATGGCCAAAGGGGTAGAAGATACTGCTTTTTATGTGTACAACCGCCTTTTATCTCTCAATGAAGTCGGTGGGGATCCCTGTCGCTTTGGCCTTTCGGTGCAAGAGTTTCACCGCTTTAATCAAGAGCGGGCAGCTCGGTGGCCTCTGTCCATGAATGCTTCTGCCACCCACGACACCAAGCGTGGCGAAGATGTGCGGGCCCGGCTGAATGTGCTTTCTGAAATCCCCGCCGAGTGGGAAAAGCACATCAATCTTTGGCATGAGCTGAACCTCGGCTACAAAGTCCGCAGCAAACAAGCTAAGCGCTCGGAACTGCCGGATCGCAATGACGAGTATTTGCTCTACCAGACATTGCTCGGCTCTTATCCCTTCCAACCGGAAGAGGTACCCCAGTTTGTACAGCGGGTCAAAGACTATGCCATCAAAGCAGTGCGGGAAGCTAAGGTCCACACCGCTTGGCTTCGCCCCGATACCGAGTACGAAGAAGCCACTACCGCCTTTATCGAACGGATCCTTCAAGGTCCTAACCCCTTTTTGGAGTCCTTTTTGCCTTTCCAACGGAAAGTTGCCCACTTTGGCATTTTTAATTCTCTCTCACAGACGCTGATCAAACTGACCAGCCCTGGGATCCCGGATATTTACCAAGGCACGGAACTGTGGGATTTGAGCATGGTGGATCCCGACAATCGTCGGCCTGTGGATTTTTCCCGTCGCCTCGCCTATTTGGAAGAAATTCAGCGGCGGGTTAAACAGGATCCTCTCCAACTCATCGTGGATTTGCTCCTGCACCGCAGCGACGGACGCATTAAGCTGTTTCTGATTTACCATGTGCTCAAGGCCCGCCAGGAACAGCCCCAATTGTTTCTCGAGGGCAGCTACATTCCTCTGCAAATCAGCGGATCCCATGCTGACCATGTTGTGGCTTTTGCCCGTCAGCACGGCAAGCAGGTATTGCTCACGGTAGTGCCGCGTTTTTTAACAAAGTTGATCGACGAAACCCAAGATCCTCTGGGAGAATCCGTTTGGGCAGATACCGAAATTCATCTGCCGCGTTGGAAGCGGCTGGACTGGGTGAATGGGCTAACCCAGGAAAGGATCCCTGCCGGCGAAACCTTGCCGGTGGGCGTTGTCTTGAAATCCTTCCCGGTGGCCCTGTTGTGGGGACAATCCCGCTAGCGGCCTAGGCGGGAGCTAGGGCCTGAAAGTTAACGATGCGGGCAAACTCTTGGGGGTCTAGGCTGGCCCCTCCCACCAACACGCCGTCGATCTCAGGCTGGGCCATCAGCTCATCGATGTTGCCGGCCTTCACCGAGCCGCCATACAAAATGGGCAGTTGGGCATTGCCCAGGTGTTGCCGGATCAAGCCGATGACCCGGTTGGCCTCTTGAGCTGCACAAGTCTGGCCGGTGCCGATGGCCCAAATTGGCTCATAGGCAATCACCAAGTTCTCCAGATCGATCCCTTGCAAGGCGCGATCCAACTGCCCCACAATCCAAGACTCGGTCAAGCCTTGCTCCCGCTGCTGCTGGCTTTCTCCCACACAAAGGATGGGGGTAAGGCCGTGCCGCTGGGCGGCTGCCAGACGCCGATTGACGGTTTCGTCCGTCTCGCCGAAGTACTGCCGCCGTTCGCTGTGGCCGACGATGACATAGCGCACCCCCAATTCCGCCAGCATGGGGCCGGAAATTTCCCCGGTAAAAGCTCCCTGATCCTCCCAATGTAGGTTTTGTGCTCCCACGGCTATGTCGGATCCGCGGCTTTGCTCTGCCACCACCGCCAGGTCTGTAAAGGGCACACATAGGATGATCTGCCGCTGGGATGCTGACCCTGACGGCGATGACCGTAAAGCCAGGCCCAACTCTCGCAGAAACTCGCGAGCCTCAGCCTGAGTCTTGTGCATTTTCCAGTTGCCGGCGATGAGGATGGGGCGCAAGATGGATCCTCCCTTAGAGACAACAGAAGGAAGGGATCCCGCAAGCAGAAAGCCCAATAAAACAGTAGGGATCCCAGCTTTGTTTTTTCGTATGACACAGTTTACCAGCAAGCGATCCCGAAAATACGGCGACGGGATCCCTTCTCCGAGCGCCGGTTAACCCTTCAACCAGCATGCAGACGGGACAGGCCAAGACCCAACAGGGAAGGCAGCTTCCTACAGCCCAACGATCTGGGTGTTTTCAAAAGTAGCCAGAATTTCATCCAGATCTTTGTTCTGCAGCGAGTAGGTAGCGGTGGCATCGTTGCCAAACTGAATTTCGTCCCCGTCCTCCAGATCCCGAAATTCCACCCGTTGCCCGCCCACGTAAAGGCCGTTGGTGCTGGGGGTGCCCTGAATGTCTCCGTCGATGATTTGGTAAGTGAACCCATCGGGAGAAGAGGGGGATTCTGTTTTGACCAAAATGGCGTGGTAGCGAGAGGCGTACTGGGAGTCGATGCGAATGCTGTTGCGTGGATCCCGGCCTAAGGAGTAGAGCTCAGCCGTCAACCAGTAGGCTTTTGGCCCATGACGATCCTTGACGATGAGCACGTGATTGAGGGCCGGTCGGCGAGGGGGCGTGGTCATGAAAGGCACCCGCTTGCACAACACTGAGGGCAGGATAGCCAAAACATAACATAGGATCCCCCAGGTGGATCCCTGTGTCCACCGGATAAGTCTCTTCAGGTCGGCATCCCAGGCTGGTGCGGGATCCCCCTGAGCAACAAGAAAGGGTCTGAGTAGATTTTTGTAACAATTCCTCTCATAATAGGATCGACGATGCGGATGGCTCCCTGACCATGAATGGCTCGCAACCGGATCCCGGTGTTCAACCCCGTTCTCCCAAGACACCGAAGATCATTGAGTTGCCGGAAGATGAAACCGATGCGCAGCTCAGCGATCCCCTGCGGATGCAGCGCTACGAATGTCGTTCTTGTGGCTATGTTTACGAACCGGCCAAGGGGGATCAGCTCAATCGGATCCCGGCGGGCGTACCGTTTGAGGAATTGCCAGCCGATTGGAAATGTCCGGTGTGCCGAGCCGGTAAGCGCTCGTTCCAAGCAGTGGGCGCCAAGGGCAAGCCTTCCGGTTTTCAAGAGAACTTGCGCTACGGCCTGGGGGTGAACGTGATGACCCCTGCTCAAAAGAACCTGCTGATCTTCTTGGGACTGGCGCTGGGATTTTTATTTTTGATGAGTTTCTATTTCGTCGAGTGAGGGTCAAGATGTTCAAACCCCTGAGGCTGGTGCTGCTGATTGCTGTCTCGGTGCTGCTGATGGCGGCGGGGATGCCCAACATGCGGGTGGTGCCCTGGGAGCAGGTGGAAGTGCCCACCCAGAACATTCTGCTGGACATTGCCTTCACCGGCACCACCCCTTCCCATGGCTGGTTGGTGGGAGACAAGGCGACGCTGCTGGAATCCCGCGATGGGGGTCTGCACTGGCAGGTGCGGGAGCTGCCGGGTCTGGAGCCGGAAGCCTACCTGGCCTCCATTAGCTTTGCTGGGGCAGAAGGCTGGGTGGCCGGGCAGCCGAAGATCCTCCTCCACACCCTGAACGAGGGATCCGACTGGACTTCCATCCGCCTCAACAACCAACTGCCAGGGGAGCCGCTCTTGATCCAGGCTCTGGGCCCTGGCGCCGCCGAAATGGTGACCAATGTGGGGGCCATCTACCGCACCGAAGATGGCGGTCAGACCTGGCATGCCCAAGTGGATGAGCCGATTGGGGCCATCAAAAACATTGCCCGCGGCCCTGAAGGCGAATATCTGGCGGTGTCGTCGCGGGGCAGCTTCTACTTTCTGTACACTCCTGAAAGTCGCACCTGGAAGCCCTACCCGCGGGAAAGCTCCCGCCGCATTCAAAACATGGGCTTTGGCCCCCACGGCAGCGCTTGGAAATTGAACCAAGGGGCGGAGATCGCCTTTACCGATGACTTCACCTCCGGCCAGTGGTCGTCGCCGCTGCGTCCGGGGCGGGCCCTCAGCTTTGGCTACCTCAATGCCGCCTATCAAAACGACCACGACCTGTGGGTGGTGGGGGGTGGCGCTACCCTGATCCACAGCCCTGACGGTGGCAAAACCTGGGAGCAGGCCAAGAAACTCAGCAACATCCCCGCCAACTTCTACAGTATTGAGTTTTTTGGCCCCCAGCAGGGGTTTATTCTGGGGCAGCGGGGCACCCTCTTGCGCTATGTCAGCTCCAACAACTCCTGAAGATCTAGATCAGATCTTAGGGATCCCTAACCGGCACACGGGTGGACACACGCGCCAAGGATCCAGCTTCACGCCCTCGGCTGCTGGTTGCTGCCAGCGGCACTGGTGGCCACATTTTTCCGGCCTTGGCCGTTGCCGAGCAGTTGCCTGACTGGCAGATCGAATGGCTGGGGGTGCCGGATCGCATGGAAGGGAAGCTGGTGCGGGAGCGGTATCCCTTGCACCGAGTCGTCATGTCGGGCTGGCAGGGATCCCCTCTCCGCAAGCTGCAAGCCTTGGCCCAACTGGCCCGCGCCACCCTACAAGTGCGCCGACTCCTTATGTCGGGACGGTTTGATATTGTCCTGACCACCGGTGGGTACATTGCCGCTCCGGCCATTTTGGCCGCCCGTTCGCTGGGGGTACCGGTGTTGCTGCACGAGTCCAATCGGATCCCGGGCAAAGTGACCCGTTGGCTGGGGAGATTTTGTCAGGTGGTGGCGCTGGGCATGGCGGAGACGGCAGAGCATTTGCCAGGGGTGGCCGCCCAAGTGGTGGGCACGCCAGTGCGGGCCGAGTTCTACACGCCCCAGCCTTTCCCTGCCGACCTCCCCATTCCCGACGGGGATCCCCTCATTGTGGTCATGGGGGGCAGCCAAGGGGCGCGGGGCCTCAACCGCATGGTGGCCACCTGTGCCCCAGCTTGGTTGGAGGCGGGGGCCTGGATTGTGCATTTGACCGGCGGCAGCGAAGCTCAAGATCCGGAAGCCAGGATCCCCAGCCATCCCCGCTACCGGCCCTTTCCTTTCCGTCGAGATGTAGCTGCCTTGTTGCAGCGGGCCAACTTTGCCATTAGCCGCGCCGGAGCCATGAGCCTGGCGGAGTTGCTGACCACCGCCACCCCAGCCATTTTGATCCCCTATCCCTTTGCCGCTGAGGATCATCAGTATCAGAATGCTCTGGCCTTTGTGGGGCGCGGTGGGGGGGTGGTCATGCGAGAATCCGAAGAGAACTTGGACTTGCTGCGGCAAACGGTGTTGACCTGGTTGGCTCAGCCGCAGGTGGTTGCCCAAATGGCCGCCCACTTGCAAGCCACAGCTCCCCCCAATGCCAGCAAGGCCATCGCCCGTCTGTTGCAGGAAATCCGCCAAAGTTCTGCCCGTTAAGCTGTGGTCCAGCAGAGAGTGGATGGTCTTTCCCACTGCCCGCCTGCGCCCGCTCAAGCAGCGGAGCCCCCTGCCCTGCTGGCGGAACTCCCGCCCGCCGACAGGATGGAATCGCTGTTGATGCGGCTAGAACAGTGCTTCGGGATCCCCCAGCGGGCTCCCGATGGGCTTTCCCCCCGCCCGGATCTCCTGGACGAGTTGGTGGGCACGATCCTTTCCCAGAACACCACCGATGCCAACAGCAGCCGTGCCTTCCGCGCCCTCAAAGCCGCCTTTCCCTCTTGGGAAGCGGTCTTGGCTGCCGACCCGGCAGATCTGGCCCAGGTGATCCGCTCCGGCGGCTTAGCCCACCTCAAGGCAGTCCGAATTCAGGAGATCCTGGCTGCCATTCAAGAACGACAGGGATCCCTGAGTCTGGACTTTCTAAGAGAGCTAGACGATGCTGGCGCCCTCGATTTTTTGCTCTCCCTGAAAGGGGTAGGGCTGAAGACCGCCACCTGTGTGTTGTTGTTCGGGCTGGGTCGGGATCTCTGCCCGGTGGATACCCATGTGCATCGAGTGGCCAACCGTCTGGGCTTGGTGCGGGCCAAACATCCCGACGACACTTTTGCTCAGCTTTCCCCTCAGATCCCCAGAGGCAAAGCCTATTCCCTGCACGTCAACTTTGTCCGGCTGGGCAAGCGCATCTGCAAGGCCCGCATGCCCGAATGTGGCCGCTGCCCGCTGCGTCCCACCTGCCCTTCTGGGCGGCAGCGTTGATCCCGACAGCAGGGCTCTATTCTGCGGGCGCAGTAGAAGCATCTGGGATCCCCTCTTGTCCGTTCCTGCCGGCGTCTCTCTCTGCTGGGGGAACTTCCAACTCCAGGGCTTGCCGCACCGATTGAATCTCTTGGGAGAGCAGCACCCGCTCTCGATCCAACAGGCCGACGATCTGCTCCGGGTCTTCCCGCGAGACCACTGGCAATTGGCGCAAATCGTATTCGTACATCGGCTCAGCTGCCACCGCTACCGCCTCATCGGGGAAGGTGGTGAGAACCGGAGATTGGCTGACCTCCTGTACGGTTAGCTCCGCCAACTCCGCCGCCTCCTTATGGGCCAAGGCCCGCTCCAGGTCTTCCAGGGTGAGAATGCCCCGCAGCCGCTCCTGTCCGTCCACCACCAACGCGCTATGGCACTTTTGCTGCAGCAAACTCTCCAGAGCTTCTCGCAGCGGTGTGTCTTGCCGAAGCAAAAGAGATGGGGGCACCATCACCTCTTGCACCGTCAGCTCTCTAGGCTCCTGCCCAAGGACTCCGTCAAGCGTTGCGTGGCGATAGCGACGGGCGGAAGGGTAGATGGCCGGCGAATGCAACTGCTCCGTCAGCCAGATGCTCAAACCCACTGCCGCCATCACCGGCAGCGCAATGTGATAGTCCCGCGTCATCTCAAACAGCAGCAAGATGGCCGTTAGCGGAGCCCGCACGCTGGCCGCCAACACCGCCGCCATGCCCACCATGGCGTAGGCAGCAGGGGGAGACAAGGCAATCAAGGGCAAAGCTTGAGATAGCACCTGACCGTAGCCTGCCCCCAGCACTGCCCCCATGAACAAAGCCGGGGCAAAGGTTCCCCCCACAAAGCCGCTGCCCAGGCTCAAAGCGCTCAGCAACAGCTTGCCCAATAGGAGCAGGCCCAGATGGCCAAGAGAAAAGGGAACGGCCTGCAGAATCGACTCAATGGTTTCATAGCCCACCCCCAACGCCAATGGGATCCCCAAACCTGCGCAGCCCAGGATCCCGCCCCCCAAAATGGGCTTGCTCCAAGCTGGCCAGGCCGCCAGGGGGCCACTGTTGAACAGGTGCTTGCCCCACTCCAGGGTGTAGCTGAAGGCCATAGAAACCAGGCTGGCCAAAAAGCCCAAGCCGAGATACAGAGGTACCTCCAGCAAGCTGTGGAGCTCGTAGTCCGGCAGGACGAAGGCCGGCTGGGTGATGGTGGGCAAAAGAAAAGCGGGTTGTGCCCCCAACCCCACCTGGGCGATCAAGGCGGAGACCACCGCCGCCAACACCACCACACTGACAGCAGAAGTGGTGAAGGTGCGGGCCAAAGCCAGCTCCAGCGCCAAAAACACCCCGGCAATGGGCGCGTTAAACCCTGCCGCCAGGCCAGCCGCTGCTCCGGCAGCCATCAACAGTTGCACCCGCTCCCGCGAGAGGCGTAGGTTTTGCCCCAGCAGGGATCCCAGCAAAGCGCCACTTTCCACACTGGGGGCCTCAGGGCCAAGGGAAGCTCCCGCGCCCAACGAGATGGCAGCCGCCAAGAGCTTGAGCGGGATCCACCAGGGCTGAAGTGCCAAAGGACGAGCAGGACTCACCAAGCCGGAGAGGCTCAAGTTGGGAAAGGGCACAACTGCCCCCAAAGCGCCGATCAGCAGGCCCCCCAGCACCGGCGCCAGAGCCAGTGTCCAGGATCCCAGCAGCCACAGGCCATAGTGTTCTGCGGCCTTACCGATGCCATCCACGAGGGTGTCCTGCAGCAGATAGCGCCACCAGCCAATCAAGTAGCGAAATCCAACCACCAACAGCCCCGTGCCCAACCCCACTGCCGCCGCCAGCAGCAGCAGCAGGTTCTCGGAGGAGAGGCGCAGGCGGAGAGCGGGGGCGCTGTTCATGATCGGCTCAGGGGCTTTGGGAAGGCAGGGTCAAGATCTCTACACCGGTTTCGGTAACGGCGACCGTATGTTCAAATTGGGCCGAGAGCTTGCCATCCAAAGTGACCGCCGTCCACCCGTCGGAGAGCACCTTCACCTCCCAGGTGCCCTCGTTGATCATCGGCTCGATGGTGAACACCATGCCGGGGCGGAGTTTCTCCCCTTTTCCCCGTTCGCCGTAGTGGGGGATCTGGGGAGCAGTGTGGAATTGCCGTCCCACCCCATGCCCGACAAAATCCCGCACCACGCTGTAGCCCTGGGCCTCGGCATATTCTTGGATGGCAGCGCCAATGTCGCCGACTCTCCCCCCCGGCTTGACGGCAGCAATGCCCCGCCGCAGACATTCTTCGGTCACCTCCACCAAGCGCCGCGCCCGCTCAGAAGGCTGTCCGACAAAGAAGGTTTTGGACGTATCGCCGTGGTAGCCATCCAAAACCGGGGTGACATCGATGTTGATGATGTCGCCTTCTCGCAGGATCTGCTTGGGGCTGGGAATGCCGTGGCAAACCACGTGGTTGACGCTGGTGCAGATGGATTTGGGAAAGCCATGGTAGCCCAAAGGGGCACTTTTGGCCCCATGCGCCCGCGTCCATCGCTCGGCCTCGTCGTTGAGCTCTTGGGTGGTGACCCCTGGCCGCACCATCGGCTCCAAGTGCTTGAGCAGATCTGCCGCCAGGCGACAAGCCCGCCGCATTTTCTCCAGTTCCCGCGAAGAGAGCAACACAATGGGCTGAGGGGCTTGCGTGAGCTGGTTCATACCCGTCTGCAAAGCGGATCCCAACTGCTCCCCCCATCGCTGAGAGCGACGGCTGAGGTCTGTCAACAACGCTCGCATGTCTTCCATCATGAGACCTTATCTGTGAAAAGCTCTGTGAAAACGGATGGATCTCTGCACCTGCAGACTGTCCAGGATTGGGTTCTCAGTTGGGATTCTGAATCGCCTTGCGCCCATTCACAGACCCCTGCCGGCCATTTTCTGCCGCCGACGAATCCGCTGCACCAACCACAGCCCCAGAAAATAGCTGACGAGGGATCCCCAAAAACCGACAAACGCACAGCCGACAAACAGCGTGCCCGACATCTCCAAGCCCCACTGCATCCAGTTTTGCCAGGTGGCCGCCACCAGCTCTGTGGTGGGAAGGACAGTTCGGGATCCCAGTAGCCATTCTCCCACCTGGTAGTTGAATGCATAGATGGGCACATAGGTGAAGGGGTTACTCACCCAGGTCCCTGCCGCCGCCGCCAGCTTGTTGCCCCGAAACGGAACAGCCAACACCAGAGCGGCCAACGTTTGAAAGCCAAAGATGGGGAAACAGCCGGCAAAAACCCCTACCGCCAAGCCACGGGCAATTTCTTTTGGCGACGATTGCAGCCGCAACAGGCGCAGATAAAGATAGCGCAGCCAACGCTTCCAGGAAAGATCCCGGCGGGCTAGGGTCGGCCCTGGTTGAGATCCAGAGTAGGATCTGGAATAAAGCTTAAGGGATCCCGGCGAAGGCCAGGAGAAAGAGGGCAGCCTCAACCAAAAGAGGGGGCTCATGGTGGCAAGGGGGCAACTGAGAGAAGGTGTTAAGTCCTGTAAATCCAGTGTATCTTTCCTGCCCTTGGCGACAAAGGGCCATTGGCAAATCCGGGCCAGCAGCAACGGGGTGACGCCGGGGGATCGGTTTACGGAGTGGTCACCTGAGCTTGTCCACCAAGGCCAGCACGAAGTTAAGACCCAAGTAGGAAACCAGCACCACCAAGAATAGGAACAGGGCAATGTTCAGCCCGGATCGCAGGGCAGAGGGCAGGGATCCCGATTTCATTTTGGGATCAGGCTTTTCGGGGGGAGTTGTCATCTGGAGTTCTGGGGAAGACTGTGAATCTAGGATCCCATCTTGGCTATGCAGGTGTACCCATCGGCTTACTTTCCGAAGATTGAAGGCCTGATACATTTACGCTGAACACTGCTGAACATCACTGTTCAACTATGCAGCGATAGCATTCTGTTTGTTTCCAAACA
>NZ_JANSIF010000010.1:0-69214 GCF_047461935.1 Synechococcus sp. R55.4
TCCGCCTGCCTATACATCCCAAACTTGCCACCGGTGTCTGCACATCCATCCCGACCCTGCGCGATCCTATCGCAGTGAGAAGAAGTTTGAGTGTGAGCATTGTGGATGGGAAGGGAATGCGGACTTGAATGGGGCAAATATGATCGCGCTTTTGGGGGCTGCTGTAAACCAGCCCAGAGGCTAAGCCTACGGCTGGCTTCGCGAACGTGGTTGGCTTGCCAACTACAGGGCTACCGAAAGCCCGCTCTCTATCTATACGTCAGCATGAGTGCGGGAGTATGTCACGTCTCAAGACCAAAATCTGAGGCTTGGCTTTGATCTATGGCCGAGCCATAAGCCATGCCGGGGAGCCAATGAAGAAGACTCTCGGCCACCCCGGCGCTCTGGGCGATCCCAACCCCTATCGCCAACCTGCCCGATCCATGACTCTTAACGCATCAGGGGTGACACGGCCAATGCTGGCAGCGTTGATCGTGTCTTCCTTAAAGGTGCCAAAGCTGGCCACCACCGAGTCGATCTCGGCCCCTGGCAGCACTGGATACTCGTTGTTGCTCTGGGCAAAAATGGCCTGCGCCTCTGGCCCGGAGAGAAACTCCAAAAATTGGATGGCCGCTTCTTTGTTGGGAGCTGTTTTCAGAATGCCGGCCCCGCTGATGTTGACGTGGGTGCCGCGATCCTCTTGGTTGGGGAAGAAGACGCCGATTTTCTCGGCTACGGCGCGATCTTCTGGATTGTCGGATTTGATCAAACGGGGCAAATAGTAGGTGTTGGCCAGAGCCACATCTCCCACTCCGGCGGCCACGGCCTTGATCTGATCCGTGTCTCCCCCTTCCGGCGGACGAGCAAAATTGGCTACTAAACCCCGTGCCCATTGCTCTGTTTCCGGGATCCCGTGGGCCAAGATGATCGAGGCCGTCAAGGATTGGCTGTAGACGTTGCTGGAGGAGCGGGTGAGCACCTTGCCCCGCCATTTGGGGTTTGCCAAGTCCTCATAGGTGGACAACTCCTTGGGATCCACCTTGTCTTTGTTGTACATGATCACCCGGGCTCGTTTGGTGAGGCCAAACCAGTACCCCTCTGGATCCCGCAGAGACTCGGGAATATTTTTGGAGAGCGTCTCGGACTGGATGGGCTGAAACAGGCCCTCGTTCTGAGCCCGCCACAGCCGGGCAATATCCACCGTCATGAAGATGTCGGCGGGGCTGTTGGATCCCTCGCTGCGGATGCGCTGGGCGATCTCGTCGGCGTTGCCCTGCACCCAGTTGACCGTAATGCCTGTTTTTTCCTTGAAGAGATCGTACAACTTTTCGTCTGTGCCGTAGTGCCGCGAGGTGTAGAGGTTCACTTCCCGATTGGCGCCATGGGCCGGACGCAGAAGAGACCCTGCTGCCAGAGCCGCAGAACCTAGCGTGGCTCCACTGACAAATTGCCGTCGCGATAAGCGCATACCCAACTCCTAAGTTCAAAAACATCTCAAGAGACACAGCTCCACCGGCCAAGCTGGCCATGCCTCTCTCTGAGAAAAAACCTGAAAGCTACGCCCAAAGGACAAAGGCGGTTCCCGCAAATCTCACTCTGTTGACCCTCATCTTAGGCCAGCTTTATTGAGACTTTTATTCAAGAACCTCGCCTTGGGGCAATGATAGAGGATCTCAAGTACCGGGTCAAGCTCTTAGAAGTTTTTCTCATCTCTCACCCTTTGGGATGGAACTGGCCAACTTCCCCCTGTTCTCGACAGCACTCGAGATGGCCAGCAACGCAGCCGGTCTTGTTGAGCAACGGGTCTCTACCCAGGGCTTTGCGGTCAGCGGTATTGACAGCACTCGCGAAAGCTGAAGAGGCTTCGGGTATAAAGGGAGCAGGGTAGATGACAGAGCTATGGTGAGCTCCCTTTCGAGATCGCCTCATGCACAGGTGCAAGAGAATAGCAGGGATCCAGGTGTCTCTATCCTGGTCTGCGGCTACAACGATTTGGTGGAGCTCACTCTCCAAGCCCTAGAAGCTTTTGGACATCGCGCTGTAGTAGTTGCTCCCGATCTGCCCCCTCATTTGGAAGAGCAGTGGCAATACCTACAGGCGGATCCCCGCCAGCCGGGGGTGTTGCAGCGGGCTGGGATCGAGCAGATTAGGGTGGCGCTGCTCCTGGAGGACAGCGACCAAGCCAATTTCGAGCTGGCTTTGCTGATTCGAGATCTCAATCCACAGGTGCGTGTCGTCTCCCGTCTGTTCAACCACAGCCTTGCCCGCTATCTCGACTCGGCTTTGCCGCAGCATTTTTCCCTATCGGTGGCGGCTTTGGCTGCCCCGGCTTTTGCCCTTAAGGCTGTTTCCGACGAATTTGTTGGCTACTTTGAGCTGCCCCAGCTGGAAGCCCAGCCGGCCACGCTTCCGCCAGAGCTGGCAGATCCGGCTTACTTTGTCTCAGACCGAGAGACCACCCTCTGGAACGTGGTAGAGCTGACCATCGGATACAACTCCCGCCTGCTGCATATGCCCCTCT
Source organism: Synechococcus sp. R55.4 (assembly GCF_047461935.1). NCBI lineage: Bacteria > Bacillati > Cyanobacteriota > Cyanophyceae > Synechococcales > Synechococcaceae > Synechococcus > Synechococcus sp. R55.4. Next base: position 2,501 of record NZ_JANSIF010000010.1, read on the forward strand.
CGGAGCTGGAGGAAACTTTTGGGGCGCGGGTGCTGTTTCATTACCCGGTGGATGGGCTTTCTAACTTTTCCAAACAGCGAGTTTTCGACGACTTTGACCACGAGGCAGAGCTGCTGGAGGGGGATCGCGTTTTGGTCATTTGCGATCCCAGAGCCTACCTGCAACTGTTGGAACGCAACGGGCGACGGGGCTCCTCACGGGCACAGCGCTGGGCCAGCGGCCAGATGCAGGACAAGCGACAACAACGGCAAGGCAGGTCGTTGGGGCGGGGATCCCTTGGGTCTTGGCTGCGCAGAGGAGTGCAGGGACTCCTACAGGTCAAGCCCATCGTGCGCACCCTCACCTTCACCTTGGGGGCCATGCTGGTGCTGGGGGTGATCAACTTCAGGATGATCGGCAAACCCCTCATCGAGGGGCTTTTGCTGACGATCGTGGTGCTGACAGGGGGCTACGGGGATATTGAGGCTTTTCAACAGCCGGAAACACCGCTGGGGGTGAAGGTGCTGGCGGTGATGATGACCTTGGTGGGGGCTGCCCTGGTGGGGTTGATTTACGGCTTGGTGACCGACAAATTGGTGAGCAGTCGCTTTGGCTTGGGTCGGGCTGCCCGTATGCCCAAAGAGGATCATGTGGTGATCGCAGGGTTGGGGCGGCTGAGCTATTTGGTGCTGCAGTTGTTGCGGCAGATGGGCTACGAGGTGGTGGTGGTGGATCCCAATAGCGAGAACCCTCTCTTGGAGGCAGCGGAACGGGAGGGAGCGGTGGTGGTTCGTGGGGATTATGCCCTGGCAAGCACGCTGCAGCAGGCTCGCATTCAAGGCAGCCGCTGCCTGATCTGCACCACCCCTGACGATCTCACCAACCTGGAGACGGCCCTGACGGCCCACAGCCTGCAGCCGGGGATCCGCACCATTTTGCGGGTTACCGATCCCGAATTGGCGGCTCGCATGCAGCGCCACATGCAGACCCTGGGGATCAGCTACAGCGCTACCGGGTTGGGGGCACGGGCTTTTGCCACAGCAGCACTGGTGGGATCCGTCTACGGCACCCTGGCTTGGCAGGGGGAAACTCTGCTGGTGACGCTGCTGGAGGTCTCGGCCGATTGCCACTACCTGGGGCTATCCTTGCGCCAACTGGCCCAGGACTATGACCTGGTGATCTTGCTGCATCGCTCCCGACCGGAGAAACCCTGTGTTTTTCCCAAGATCTGGCAAAAAGAGGGCAAGACCCCGTTGAAAGAAGGCGATCAACTCTATGTGATGGGAACGGTGGAATCCCTGATTCGCTTAACCCAAGGACGGCCTCTTCCCCCAGAGCTGTATCAGGTGCGCCTCCTAGAGTATCGCAACCCCTATTTTGAAGAGGAGATCCTCTCGGCTTTATCGTTCTACGCACGCCTGCCCAAAACGGCCCTGAAACCCCTATTGGGCTGTCTGCCGGCGGTGGTGAGCCCACCCCTTCCCCGCGACAAGGCAATCAAGTTAGCCCGCCAACTGCGCAAAATGAGCACTGAAGTGCAGGTGTTTGCCCAGGCGCAGCCTGCCCATTGGATCCCTGCAGCCATGAGCGAAAATAGTGAAAGCAAGTTGCAATGAAGCGCGAGGAGCGTGGAGCGGCAAGAAAGAATCTCCCGGCTTTAGCGGTGGGGAAAATGTCAGCACAGACATTCAGGAGATAGGCTTTTCGGCCACAAGTCGCACAAAGCGATCTTGGTTGTAGAGCTGCTGAGCCACCACCGCAAAACCCACCCTCTCCAACAACCACGCCAGGTCTTCGGCGCTAAAGCGATTGTGCTCGCAGAAGTGGGTGAACTGATCCAGCAGTGTTTCCAAAGGGGTATCGGGCTGGAAGAGTTGGGCCTCTGTATCGGCGTCGAAGTAGAGGCTGAGAGGAGCGCGCACCCAATCCACCAGCAAAAATCGCCCCCCCGGCTTGAGCAGACGCAGCACCTCCTGCAACAGGCGCAAGGGCTGAACCATCTCGTGCAACACCACCACTGCCTGAGCCGCATCGACGCTGTTGGCCTCAAGCGGCAAGTGAGGGTCGTGCAGGTCGGCCTGCAGCAAATGGACTCCAGGGATCCCCTTCAAATCTGCCGCCGCTCGCTCCAACATGTAGGGCATCACATCCACCCCGATGAAGTGTCCTCCGGGATAGCGTTGCGCCCACTGACCCAGAGCAAACCCCGGCCCGGTTCCCAGATCCAACAAGCGCGGTGCAGGAGGCAGACAGGGCTCGATGTGCATCTGCCAGAACTGCCAAAACGCCTCGTTAAAGCGCCCAGGAGCTGTTGCCAGCATGCGCTCGCAGAAGCTGGGGCCACGGTGGTGCTGGTAGAGAAGCTGAAAGGTATCGAGGCCGGTCTGGGGCATGGCTGAAGATTGTTGAGAAAATTGCTAGAGGGATCACCAGAATTCGCTGATGGGCTGAAAAGAGCATCGGGGGATCCCCAAAAGTAAGGCCTAATGTCGGCCTAACGAGCAGTGGGAGCGCTGGAAAAGTTGGCAATGCCGGTCTCCAGGTCGCTAAAGCAGGTCAATACCTTTTCCATAGAGGTGAGGTTGAGGACGAGGGCCACATTTTCCGGCACGCAACAGAGGCTGAGGTTGCCCCCAGCAGCACGGCACTTGCGCAAAGCAGAGATCAACACCCCCAGCCCAGAGCTGTCCATAAAAGTGACCGACGACATATCGATCAACATATTGGTGTAACCGAAATCTATAACTTGCTGGAGCAACTGCCGAGCTTCTGAAGCAGCCTTGGCATCAAAACGACCCTCCAGCGGCACAATCGCCAGTTTTTGCCCTTGTGGAGTCTCAGCAGTACGGATGCGCGGCTTAAAATTCATCGTTTCCGGTCAAGACCTCATGCCCCACCTTAACACCATCCGCTGCCTCGCACCAGGAAATCTTGGAAGATCCGCAGGGGACAGTACGGCTCCATCCCAGAACACCTGCCCCCCCACCCCAGGAGCCGGAGAGAAGTCTGATGGAACCCAATATCTCTCCACTAATGACTACACCCTCCGCAGGGAAGGGATCCGGCCTCGGCCACAAATTCCGCATCTTAGGCGGATCTACCTACAGCATAGGTTGCAGGGTTAAAGCCTCCGAGTCTATGGAGGGAAGGGACATGTGCAAACGGGGACGGTGCATAGAGAGCAACTGGGCCAGCCGCTTGCGCAGCTCAGTACGGGGCACAATCGCGTCGATGAGCCCTTGGGCCAGCAGGTACTCGGCGGTTTGGAAGCCTTCTGGCAGCTTGCCCTTGCCGATGGTTTGCTCGATTACGTTGGGCCCGGCAAACCCCACCTGCGCGCCCGGCTCGGCCAGGATCAAATCTCCCAGCATGGCAAAGCTGGCAGTTACCCCGCCATAGGTGGGATGGGTGAGCACGGAGATGAACAATTGTCTGGCGTCGCGGTGCCTTTGTAGGGCGGCTGAGGTCTTGGCCATCTGCATCAGGCTGAGGATCCCTTCCTGCATGCGGGCCCCCCCCGAAGCCGAAAAGAGGATCAAGGGCAGGTGATCGCAGGTGGCCCGTTCCGTGAGGCGGGCGATCTTCTCTCCCACCACCGAGCCCATGCTGCCGCCCATAAAGCGAAAGTCCATCACCCCAATCGCCACCGGGATCCCTTCCAGGCTTCCCAACCCTGTCAGGACGGCATCCTTGAGCTGGGTGCGCTCCTGGTAGGTGGCCAAGCGCTCGGAGTAGGGCTTTTGGTCGAAAAAGTGCAGGGGATCCGTGGGAGCCAGGTGTTCGTCCAGGGGCTGCCAGGATCCGGGATCCAAAAGCTGTTCCAGACGCTCTGGGGCTGTAATGCGGTGGTGATGCCCACAGCTGGGGCAAACTTGCCAGTTTTGCTGCAGATCCTTGGTGTAGGTCAGGGTGTCACAGGCAGGACACTTTTGCCAGAGGCCATCGGCAATTTCTCTCACCTGACGCTCTTTGTCGAAGGGGCTGCTACCTGTCAGGTTTAGAGAGGTTTGTCTGCGCCGTTCCGCAAACCAATCCAGTAGAGACATAGCTGTTGAAATATCCTCCCTACTCAGGGATGTCGAGAGCCCTGCCGGTGAGCTGCGAAACACATCTCAACGTTCTCAAGCTATCAAAGAATCGCCCAACTGAAAATAGAGACAACAGCAGGCAATGGAGACTCGGTGGCAGGTGCTGACCACAGGGGATGGATCCCTGACCTTTTTCTCGGAAGAGTTTGGACAGGCTTTTCACAACGTCAGTGGTGCCGCTCAGGAGGCTCTGGAGAAGTTTGTCCGCCCTTGCCGGCTGGATCGGCTGCCTTTGGAGCGGGATCCCGCCCAGCCCATTCGCCTTTTGGATATTTGCTTTGGCTTGGGCTACAACTCCGGCCTTGCCCTAGAAACCATTTGGCAAATCCGGCCCCACTGTTCTGTAGAAGTAATCGGCCTAGAGCGATCCCCGGAAGTGCCTCGCCAGGCTTGGCAGGCGGGGGTGGGATCCACCTGGAGCTTTGGGCAAGAATGGCAACACTGGATTGAACAGGGATCCTGGCAATCGGAGCGCTGGCGCGGAACGCTGCTGTGGGGCGATGCCCGGCAAACGGTGTTGCAGGTGCCGCTGGGGTGGGCAGATGCGGTGTTTTTGGATCCCTTCTCGCCTTCTGTTTGCCCAGAGCTGTGGACGGTGGATTTCCTGCGGGCCGTGGCTGAACGGATGCGACCAACCGGCATTTTGGCCACCTATTCCTGTGCAGCGGCGGTGCGAGCGGCTCTGTTGGAAGCAGGGCTTTTCATCGGCTCTACCCCCCCGGTAGGTCGTCCTTGGCCGGGGACAGTGGCCTCGCCCCAACCTGACCACCTGCCGCCTCTTTCCCCCATGGAGTGGGAGCACCTGAAAACTCGCGCTGCCGTGCCCTACCGGGATCCCACCTTGAAAGGAGATAGAGCGCAAATCCGTCTGCAACGCCAACGGGAACAGCAGGGATCCCCTTTGGAGCCCACTTCTGCTTGGAAACGCCGCTGGCCTGTGCAAGCCTAGAGAGTGGCGTTGCCGGAGTTTAGATCTGGACAACTTTTCCCAGGATTGCTGCCCGAGTGTATCCAAGACACCTGCGCTATTCCCGTACCCTTACGCAAGCCACCATTTCTTGACAAAGTTAAGCTAGGATGAAACTTTTCTGCTGTGAATGCCATGTCCTCTTCAGCCTCTGCCGGTACGCTGGTTGCCCTTTGTGCTGAACAGCACCGCGTCATCCTGCAGTTTTTGACTCGCCTGTCTCGAGCGCCGGAGTTGGATCTGGAGCAGCGACGCCTCTGTGTACAAAGGTTGCGACAGCGCCTCTCCCGCCACATTCAACTGGAGCGCCATGTTCTCTACCCCCTGCTCAGGTCGGCTCTCCAGGCGGATCCCCACCTTAGCGACCAAATTGAGCGGCTGGAGCAACATCTGCGGGATCAGATCCCGGAGCTGACGCGCTTTTTGCACCAATCAGAGCGCACTCCCCAGCAGGTGGATCCCTCTGCTGCCCTTCACTTCTATCGGAAACTGCGGGCCCAGTTTGAGCAGGAAGAGAAGGTCTTGCATCCCCTCTTTGCCCAGCATGTCTCTCCCGCCGCGGAGCAGCAGCAGTTGCGCCTATTCCGAAAACGCCTACAGGCCAGCGCTGCCGCCAATAGCTCTGCAAGTAGCCGCCGCGTCGCTCTGGAGGAGCTGGAACGGCAAGCGGTAACCCGTCCTGTCTTGCCCAACGAGCGCTTCTGGTCGCTGCAGGGCAACGCTGTGCAGATGGCCGCTCCCTAGCCAACGACGGTCTTGTTGTTGGAGGCTGCCTGGTGGTGTTCGCAGGCGAGCTTGTGGTATCTTTGCCGCAACCGGCCTGCTGACCCTAGAACCATGCAACCCTGGGATCCGGAAACCTACGTCGACCAGATGGCCCAACTGCTGCAACTGCCCCTGCATCCCGACCACCGAGCAGGGGTGATCGAAAACTTTGCCCGCTTTTTGCCCATTGCTCAGCAGGTGCTGGAGTTCCCACTGCCGCCGACGGTTGAGCCAGCTCCCACCTTTGACTCGCAAGTATGACCGGCGATCCCCATCTTCTCGGCAGCGCCGACGCGGTCTCCATTGCCAGGGCTGTCCGCCAGGGATCCGTGAGTGCCCAAGCGGTGGTGGCCGCCTGTCTGGAGCGGATTCGCCGGCGGGATCCCCAGCTCAATGCCTTCACAGCCGTGCTGGAGGAATCGGCTCTGCAAGCAGCGGAGCAGGTGGATCGACAGGTGGCTCAAGGGATCCCGGTGGGCCCGCTGGCAGGGGTGCCCTTTGCCGTCAAGAACTTGTTTGACGTGGCCGGCCTCACCACCCTAGCTGGCTCTGTAATCAACCGCGAGAACCCCCCGGCCATCCAAGATGCAACAGTGGTGGCTCGTCTCAAGCAGGCAGGGGCGATCTTGGTGGGCACCCTCAATATGGACGAGTATGCCTATGGCTTCGTCACCGAAAACAGCCACTACGGCCCCACCCACAACCCCCACGATCTCAACCGCAGTGCGGGGGGATCCTCTGGCGGCTCGGCAGCAGCGGTGGCAGGAGGTTTGGTGCCCCTTGCCCTGGGCAGCGACACCAACGGCTCGATTCGGGTACCGGCCTCTTTGTGTGGCGTCTACGGCCTCAAGCCCACCTATGGCCGTCTGTCGCGGGCAGGGGTGGCTCTGTTTGCCGCCAGCTTCGACCACGTGGGCCCCTTGGCCCGTTCGGTGGCCGATATTGCCCTCAGCTTCGATGTTATGCAAGGGCCGGATCCCCAAGATCCCGTCTGTACCCGGCGTCCTGTGGATCCCACCTTTGGGCAGTTGGGGCAGGGGATCGAGGGCTTGCGCATCGCGGTGGCGGATGATTACTTTGCCCGAGGGGCAGAGCCCCCCATCTTGGCCGGGGTAGAAAAGGTGGCCCAAGCCTTGGGGGTCGGCCAGACTGTGCGGATCCCGGAAGCCCAGCGCGCCCGTGCCGCCGCCTTCCTGATCACGGCTGCTGAGGGAGCCAACCTGCACTTGCCCAACCTGCGAACTCGCCCCCACGACTTTGACCCGGCCACCCGGGATCGCTTTTTGGCCGGAGCCCTGTTGCCTGCCAGTTGGATCTTGCAGGCGCAGCGCTTTCGCCGCTGGTATCGCCAGCAGGTGCAGGCCATTTTTCAGGAGATCGATCTGTTCATCGCCCCCACCACCCCCTGCTTTGCCCCCTTGCTCGGCCAAGAGAAGATGGTGATCGATGGGGTAGAGGTTCTCACTCGGCCCAACCTCGGCCTCTACACTCAGCCCCTCTCGTTTATCGGCCTGCCGGTGCTTTCAGTGCCGTTGCGCGAGAGCGGATCCCTGCCCTTTGGCGTACAACTGGTGGCCGCCCCCTATCAAGAAGCCAAACTGCTGCGGGCAGCCGCCTATTTGGAGAAGCTAGGGATCCCCAATGCGCAGCCGGTTTGAGCCATGAAGAGCCCTACTTTTGCAGCACATCTAGCGCTAGAGCTCGTGGGCATCTTCTCATGAACACTAAATATGTAGATGAACCGGTTGTGTGGTCAAGACAAGATTTCAATTGCTTTTGAGGAGCTGCTTTAGTCTCTGTGTAGCCTGTGGGTAACGTCTGAAGCTGTATTGGGGCAGAATCTTTGGCCTTGGCTCGCAAGAGAGATTGGGGCACCGGATATTAAAGTAAAATTAAGCCCCCAGTTGTTGTATCAAATGCCTCCTTCTCCAGGCTTGGCCAATAGAATGAACAGCATAAAATAGACACGGCACCCCCACCTGGACTCTATAACCCTATGGATCATCCTGATTCTGTGGCTCGGCGCTACATGAAACTGTGCGAGGCCTATCTCTCTCTCAACGAAGCCTTCGACAAATTGGATCAGTCCCACAGCCACCTACAGCGCCACTTCAAACGACTCCTTGGCTATTTCAGTGCTGCCCAACAAGCTCTGGTTCAACTGCCGCTCTTGCAACAGCGGATTGAGCAGAGCGACCGCTGGATGAACTCCTTGCGAGAAGAACTGCAAGCCAAAGAAGCCCGGCTTGGCGAGCTAATCGCCAACTACGATCAAGTCTGTGGCGAGCTGGACTCCACCAAAGCAGAACTGTTGAGCGCTCAAGCGCTGATTGAGAAACTTGAAGCGGAAAATGCTCAGGTTTTGGAACGCTTGAGTCGGCTTACCAACGTGGAAGAGGAAATGGCAAACTTGGCGGAACAGCTAGCCCAAGCGAACGAAGCTCGTCAGCAGATGGAAGTTCGAAATCGCGAGCTAGAGCGAGCTTTGGGAGACCGGGATCAGCACATTTACAGCCTGCAGGAGCGATTGGCCCAATTGGAGCAAGAGATGGCCTTCTTGAAAGCTCAGCGGGATGAGGCCCAGCAGGCTGCACAACTGGCTATGTCTCGCGCGGAGCAGGCGGAAGTCGGGCTGAAGGCGCAAACCGAACAAGTTCAGACTTTACGAAATAAGCTCCATCAAGCCGAACAGCAACTGGCCATGGTAACCCTGAACGAGCTGGAGCTCCTGCTCGGCCATGACTCGATGAACCTCTTGCAAGAAGCGGAGCAGGCTGCGGAAGTAGATGCCCAGGTGCTGGCAAGCGTACCGGCCTCTCTGGCCGAGGCAGAACGCATCCTGCTGGAGATCGACCAGTTCATTTTGGCCTGCTCGGAGCCCATGAAGTCGCAGGCTGCCTGACCGGTATCGACTTATCGACTCTCCTAAAAACCCATCAGACGGGCAACAGCGGACAGCTCAGGGACAACGCCGGTGTGGATGGGGGTGGATCCCTGGTGGGTAGCCGTGTCGGGATCCTTGAGGCCATGGCCCGTCAGCACACACACCACCTGTGCCCCGGCAGGCACCTGCTCTCGCCATTTCAGCAATCCTGCCACCGAGGCTGCACTGGCCGGCTCGCAAAAGATCCCTTCCTCTGCGGCCAGGAGACGATAGGCCGCCAGAATTTCCTCATCGGTGACGCTATCCACCTGGCCGCCGCTCACCTGCACTGCCGCCTTGGCCTTCACCCAACTGGCAGGGTTGCCGATGCGAATGGCTGTGGCCACCGTCTCTGGGTGTTCCACCACCCGGTTTAACACCATGGGAGCAGCACCGGCAGCCTCGAAGCCGTAGAGACGAGGGCGACGGGTAGCCTTGCCCTGCTGGCGATACTGGCAAAACCCCATCCAGTAGGCGGTGATGTTGCCCGCGTTGCCCACCGGGATACAGAGCCAATCGGGGGCATCCCCCAAAGCATCCACCACCTCGAAGGCGGCGGTTTTTTGCCCTTCTAAGCGGAAGCGGTTAACCGAGTTCACCAAAGCCACTGGGTAGGTTTCCGCCAGTTGCCGCACCATGGCCAGCGCTTGGTCGAAGTTGCCCTGAATGGCGATGATCTCCGCCCCATACATCAGGGTTTGGGCCAGTTTGCCCTTGGCCACATAGCCATCTGGGATCAGCACATAGGCCCGCAGACCCCCTTTGGCTGCAAAGGCAGCGGCAGCCGCCGAGGTGTTGCCGGTACTGGCGCAGATCACGGCCTCTGCTCCGGCCTCTTTGGCCTTGGACACCGCCATCGTCATACCCCGATCCTTAAAACTACCGGTGGGGTTGAGGCCCTCCAGCTTCAGGTAAACTTGGCAGTCTCGCCCCAGCCGTTGGCTCAAAGCCGGGGAAGGCACCAGGGGCGTGTTGCCCTCATGTAGCGTGACCACAGGCGTGCTAGCGCTGACGGGGAGCCATTCCCGATAGTGCTGGATCAGGCCGGGCCAAAGCCCCACTTGCGCGCGGGATCCGGCCATACGAGGGGGATGGGTGGGATTTAGGGTCGCCATGCCGCAGAGAACACCGAGGCCAATCTAAAGACCAGCTTTCTCACTGTAGCGGTTCGTGGAGCGGTTCGTATCAACCTCGCGCAGTGGCGGCAGAAACACCCTCTCGATCCCCTCTCTCAGAGGCTTGGGAGCGGGAGAGCCGCAGGGCGTAGGGCCAGAGCCTGCACCAGAGAGCGCAGCTTCAGACGAATCTCGGCCAGCTCCTGCTCTGGGTTGGAGTCGGCCACAATCCCGGCACCGGCATACAGACGGGCTCGATCCCCCCGAATCAGGGCGGAGCGGATCCCCACCACAAACTCGCCATTGCCCTGTAAATCTACCCAGCCCAAAGGAGCAGCATAGCTAGAGCGATCAAAGGGTTCCAACCGCTCCAGCCACTGCAGCGCCGCCTGCTGGGGATACCCTCCCACTGCCGCCGTCGGGTGGAGCTGGGCCAGCAGGTCGAACAGATGCACATCGGCGGGGAGCTCGGCCTCGATCAAAGTTTGCAGATGCTGGATGTTGGCCAAACGGAGCAGCCGAGGCTGAGGGGAAATGCAGGGATCCATCCCCAACCGACCCAGAGCCTCCTGGATCGAGCGCACCACCCACTCATGTTCTCGGCGGTCTTTGGCGCTGCAAAGCAACCTCTCGGCCAGCACCTGATCCTGGTGGCTGGTGGCTCCACGGGCTGCAGAGCCGGCTAAGGCATCGATCTGTGCCCGACCTTGCCACACAGAGAGCAGGCGCTCCGGAGTGGCCCCCAAGAAAACCTGGGGAGAGATCCCCTCTTGGGTCAGAGGGAGAGGACTGGCCGGCGAACTCCCCCGCCTGTCTGCCCCCAGGGACTCCGTCCGAGTAGCGCGAGCGGCGAAGGCAAAGATGCTGCAATCGGGATGATGCTTTTCCAGATAAGCCAGCAGAGGCGGGATCGATGGCGAGGCAGGCAAGTGCAGATCCACAGCCTCTGCCAGCACCACCTTTTCTAAGAATCCCGCCCGAATCGCCTGCAGGGCTTTTTGGATGCGCCCCAAGAGGGCAGCTTCCTCCACCTCCACCGGCACGGGAGCTTGCAATTCCCACAAGGGCAAGGGGGATCGAGAAAGGCGCTCCATTTGGGCAAAAAAGGCGGTGATCTGCCCGGCCAAAGCTGCTAGGTCACTTTCGGGAGCAATTTCCAGATTGAGCCGCGCTACCGTCAGGGATCCCCAGGAGTCTGGCACCTGCAACAGTTGCCAACGTGGCAGCACCAGCGCTGCCCCCCCTTTGCTCCTGGGGCTGAAACTGAGGCGACAGAAACACAGAGGGCGTTCCTGCCGGCTGCCTGGGGATCCCCCCACCTCAGAGGGCTCCATTCTGCCGACGCAAGCGGTATGGACATGGGGCTGCAGCTCTTCCACAAAAATCCGCGCCGCCTGCAAGCCCCCTTCTCCCGAGAGATCGACCCGCCGCAGGGATCCCCACCCCAGCACCCGCACCCTTTCCCCGCGGGCCTTGTGGGAGAAATAACAGTAGCTCGGGAATCGGTTCGTGGGGAGAGAACCCAGCTTCTGGGCCAGCACCGCCAGCGGATCCAGCTCTGGGATGGGCTGGGACAAGCTGAGGATTTGGGGCACGCCCCGCGCCCGCGCCATCTGTTGGCAGGCGGTTAGGAAGGGATCCCAGTGGCGCCGATCCCTCGCCTCGTCCGTCCAGGTAGAAGTGCGAGTCGGCGGCCATGCTCTCGGCCACTCCAGGCACTCAAGCGTACCGTGGGCATTCCAAGGGGAAAGAGAAGAGGTCATGCGCAAGAAAAAGAAGACGATCCCACCTTGGCCGAAAACAGGACACCTGTCGATGGAGACCGGCAGAAGATGACTTTAGGATAAGAGATTAGGAGAAGGGCCGGCAGCCTGAGCTTCTGGGGGCCAGATCTGAGGAGCTTCTTCACGGACTGCAAAGTTTCTTAGCATCCTGGGGGATGCTTTCTCAGGCGCTCTACCCTACAGAGCAGATGGTTGTAGACAGATCCAGAGACAGGCCCCAGAGCAGGCTTGCTTCCCAAGGAGAACTCCCATGAATCCAGATGTCGGCCAAGTGCAGCCACCAGCAGAGGTCGCATGGAGTGACCCCTCCCGCCGGCAATTGTGGATGGCTGCCCTCAAGCCCCCCATGTACAGTGTGGCGATCATGCCCATCTGGGTGGGATCCGCCATTGCCTATGCCCAGTCAGGGGTGCTGGACTTGGGGGTTTTGGGGGTGTTTTGGGGAGCCGCCATCTGCATCTTGGCCTGGGTCAACATCAGCAACGACGTGTTCGATGCCCAGACAGGGGTGGACAAAAACAAACTCCACTCCCTGGTTAACCTGACAGGCAAGCCGGGGCGGGTGTTTTGGGTGGGGAATGCCTTTTTGGCTCTGGGGCTGCTGGGGATCCTGTGGCTGAGCTGGCGGCAATGGGATCCGACGGTGCTGCTGTTGGTGCTGGTGGCCTGTGGGCTGGGCTATGCCTACCAAGGGCCGCCCCTGCGCCTGGGCTACCAGGGCCTGGGGGAGATCCTCTGCTTTTTCAGCTTTGGGCCGCTGGCGGTCTCGGCTGCCCACTACAGCCAAAGCCAGACCTGGTCGCTGCCGGGGTTGGCAGCCTCACTGGTGGTGGGGATGGCGACCAGCTTGATCTTGTTTTGTTCCCATTTCCATCAAGTGCAGGATGACTTAGCCTGTGGCAAGCGCTCGCCGGTGGCCCGCCTGGGAACCTTGCGCTCGGCCCGCCTCATCCCCTGGCTCTGCGGCAGCCTTTTTGCCTTGATGCTGCTGTTTGTGGGGCTGGGGATCTTTCCGGCTTGGACACTGCTGAGTTTGGCGGGGATCCCGTTTGCAGTGCGGCTTTCCCGCCTGCTGGGTACCTATCACGATCAGCCGCAGCGGATTAGCCACTCCAAGTTCATCGCCGTCAGTCTCCATTTTTGGCTGGGGCTGTTTCTGGGGCTAGGGTTCATCCTCAGCCGCTATGGCTGAAGGCTGAAAAGTCGGCTTAAGGCTAGGTGTGCGCGGGATCCCTCCGGTGCAGCCGGCAAAATGGGATAAGCTACAGCCTAGAGTGCTAGCTCAGAGCGTTGGCTCCAAGGGGAGTGGTCAGTTCGGGTCGAGGTGAGGCGGCAGCAAGAATAGGATGGGGCGATTCTTCAATTCCAACCTGGGAGTGGCGCTGTTGGGGAGCAGCATCTTGGCTGCTTTGGTGGGCTGGGCCTTGTCGATCGACATCGAGGAAGTGAAGGTGGAGTCTCCTTCCCCCGATCAGCCCCTCTCGGTCAGCCGCAGGGTAGACATCTTGGGTCGTCGGGGAGGCCATCAGCGTTGGCGACTGATCGCCGAGCAGGTGGATCTGGCAGCCGGGCAACAGGTATTTGAACAGGGGGCACACGGCTACTTCTACGGAGAAGGTGCCGACCGGCAAAAAGGGGTGCCGGATCCCTTTTTTGATAGCAGCGAGCAGATGACTTGGCGGGCCAAGCGAGCCCGCTACAATGCCACCGCCGATGAGCTGTATTTGGATGAGGAGGTGGAGGTGAGGAGCGGCGACGGCAGCCTGCTCTTGACCAGCGCCTTGAGAGTCACCCCTGAAGAGCGCATCGAGGTGCCGGCGGAGTTCACCCTCAAAGGCCGGGAAATGGTGCTGCAGGGCCGCTCCGGTTCGTTTAACTTTCAATTTGCCCTTCTCAGCGCTCAGCAGGGCAAGCTGATAGTGTTGCCCCCAAACGGCTCGGCACCCACCTCCACCACCATCACCGCCGACCAGATCACCTACGACCGCACCAACCAGGTGGCCGAGGGGAAAGGGAACCTGCGCATTCGCGAACGCGGCATCGAGATTCGCGCTCCCCAAGGCACCTACCTGCGCCAGCAGGCCCAAAGCATTCTCTCCGGCGGTGTGGTGTTGCAAGAGGTGGCCGGCGACAGCAGCCGGGATCCCTTATTGGCCGATCTGCGCTTGGCCCAGGCTTCCCCCGGCCCGGAGGCGACCCCAGACCAACAGGATCAAGAAGTCACCATCATTGCCGACCGCCTCACGTACGACCGCAACACACAAATTGCCCAAGGGGAAGGCAACCTGGAGATCCGCCAGGGGGAAACCATCATCCGGTCGGCCCAGGGCACCTACCGCCGCCGCGAATCCCAAAGTCTGTTGACGGGAGGAGTTACCCTGGAAGAACCCGGACGGGTGCTCACCTCCGCCCGCCTGGAGGGCAACCACCGCGACAAGATCTTCCTCTTTGAAGACAACGTCCTTTACCGGCAGATGGCTGCCTCTACCCCCACGCCCGGCGGGGGATCCCTGACGGAAGAACTGCGCCAAGCCGAAACCGAAGTGCGGGCTGCCCGCCTGGTTTACAACTCCCGCACCGGTACTTCCGAGTTTAGCGATGCCGTCGAGTTTATCCAGCGGGGACGTAGGGCCAAGGCCAACCAGGCCACCATCACCCCTGAGAAAGTGGAGCTGCGGGGAGAGGTGGTGATCGAGCAGATCGAGGGGGAGTGGCTGGCGCGGCGGCTACAAAACCCGGAGACCCAGGCCGATGTGGATCAGCCGACGGTGATCTACGCCGACCGGGTGGAGATCGACCAAGCCAGCGGCGATGCCCGCTTCTTTGGCAATGTGGTTATTGTGCAGGCCAACCGCGCCATCGAAGGGGATCGCGCCGATTACTTTGACCGAGAACAAATTTTCAAAATCAGCGCCGAACAGGCTCCTGTGGTGCTCTGCGATCGGGGAGAGGTCGGCCGCCTTCCCGGGGAGAGCACCCAAGCTCTGCCGGGCCGCAACGCGCTGGATCAGATGTGCCGGGGCGCCAATCGCCTCAGTGGCAAGCTGGTTACCCTGAACATAAAACAAGATGAATACACCGTCGAAGGGGACGGGCAACAGCAGGGCATGTTTCAGTTTCGCATCACCGACGCCCTCTGATGGGATCCCCCCTCGGGGAGCCATCTGTGGTTTTTGATCGTCCAGGTTTGGCTGAGGTTGTGATCCGAGGTGATGTCATGACGGCTCCACTCGCCGAGGGCAAACTGCGCAGAACCCCTGCTCAAGCGGGCAGCTTTTGGGGATCCCTGAGATTGGGAGCTGCCTTTTTGGAGTTTTATCTCTTCAAAGAGATGATCCGCCCCTTCTTTCTGGGGGTGGCCGGGGGCACGGTGATGATGCTGGGCAACCAGCTGTTTATCTACACCGATCTGCTGGTGAAAAAGGGCGCCCCTCCCCTGACCATTTTGCACATTCTCCTCCTCAATTTGCCCGCCATTTTGGTGGTCACCTTTCCCATTGCCGGCCTCTTTGCCACCTTGCTCACCCTGGGCAAAATGGGAGCCGACAGCGAGATCACCGCCCTGCGTGCTGCTGGGATCCCCTATCGCAAAGTGTTTATCCCCGTGCTCTGTATTGGCCTGCTGATCAGCGGCTTGGCACTGTTGACCAATGAAGTGATTGTGCCGGAAACCAACCAAAAGGTGAAAATCCTGAACAAGAACCTCATCTTGGCTCAAGATGCTCTTTTGTTTAATCCAGAAGAGATCGTGCGGGTGGATGATGATCTCTGGTTTCATGTCGGATCGATTGACCCGAAGACCGGCTTGATGCAGGATTTGTTGATCCTGGATCGCAAAGCTGAGACCGGCCACCTGCGCTATCCGCAGGTGATCTCCGCTCAAACCGCGCAGCAGGTGGGCCAATCGTGGCAACTGCGAGATGTGGTGATCCGTCGTTACGATGAGCAGGGGCGCACCTACTACGAAGGCCAGGTAGAAGAAATGGAGTTAAACATCGTCAACAAACTGGTGGGCCTGGTGTACGCGGAAAAAGTGCCCCAAGAGCAACGGGCGGGGGAGCTGTGGGAGCAGTGCCAGCGATATCGAGCGGAGCAACGCCCTTCTGCCGATGTGGCTCGCTGCCTGACGGAATACCACCTCAAGTTCGCCATTCCTTTGGCCAGCTTTTTCGCCATCTTGGTGGCTGCCCCCTTGGGCCTGCAAACGGTGCGGCAAACGGGGCGCTACGGCGGCGTGGCGCTAGCGATTGTTCTGGTGTTTATTTACTATGTACTGATGAGCCTGGGACGAGCGATGGGTCGAGTGGAGCACATCGATCCCTGGCTGGCTGCCTGGTTGCCGAATATGATTTTCGGTGGGGTAGGCCTTTCTTTACTGTGGCGGTTTTTACGGTGAAATCCTGCAGCTTCCCCCCTGACTTCAGCCCTTGGGCAAAGTGGTTGGCTCTTTGCTGGGGCGGCTCCCTGTGGTTGGGGACGGGGGAGGCCGTCTTCGCCCAGTTGGACCCCCTGCCCACTGTTGGCGTCGGCGGGACGGAGTTCTCTCTGGAGGGCTACCAGCGCTTTCGGGCAGCGCAAACACTTGCTCAGCGCCTGCAACTGGCCCGCCGGGCTTCCAGCCCAGAACCGATGGCTGCCGCCGATGAGGAGCCCATCACCTTGGCCGAGGCGCAATCTTCTCTGCCTGCTACAGCCTTGACTGCGGCAACCCCACCCCCTACGGCCCCGGTTTCAGACTTTGGATCCCCTCCCCTTGCCAACTCTCCTGAAAAGCCCCTCACGCCAGAAGAACTGAACCGACAGCGGCTACAACGGCTGTTGGCCGAAGGGGCAGCAGCCCATGCTCGGCGACAGGCGCAGCAGGCCCAGGCAACACCTTCTCCCCAACCCCCTTCACCGGCGACGCCCACCGCGGCAGTTCCCAGCCTGAACTCCCTTCGGCTTTCCCAGCCCATGACTTCTCAGGCTGAAGCCCTGCAGGTGGAAGAGCAACCCTGGCTGCGCCCCACCAAGGACTCCGTCCCGCTGACGCGATCGGAATCCAATGGCGAAAACCGGGCTACGGCCCAACTGCAAGGTGGAGCCGGTTCAGAGGCAAGGTTAAATCGGATCCCAGCTTCCCCCAAGACCATTCCTCCCCTGATCTCCCAAGCCGGTGGGAGCTTGGATTTGGGCGGTGTCCTGTTGGCAGAGGCCACCCCTGGGTCGGGGCTGACGGGATCCCCTCCAAGGGGAACGGAAGCCTTTATCCCCACCGCTGGCTCACCCCTGGCTCCTCAACTGCTGGAGCAGTTCCCCCTTTTGCGGGATCTGGGCACCGGGGCAGATGCCGTCTCGGCGACAGGGAACGTTAGCCAGGGATCCCAAATCCGCCAGCAGCTCTCGGCCACCGCGCAGCGGCAAATTCCCCTTGACCCGGATCAAATCAACGTGAGTGGGGATGTGCTCAGCTACATCGCCGAACAAGACCTGGGCATTGCCGAGGGGAACGCCTTGATCCAACTGGCCGACGGCACCCGCATCACCGGCGACCGGCTGCTGTTTTATCGGCGGGAGCGACGCCTGCGCAGCGAGGGCCCTTTTCGCATGGAGCAGCCCCCTGGCCCCCAAGGGCGCGGGATCCGGCAAATCGAAGGGCGAAATTTGGATCTGGATATCCCCGGTCGCACCGCCCAATTTGAGAGCTCGCTGGTCATTCTGCCGGGGGAGGAGCCGGGCACCAAGGTTTTTGTGCGCAGCCAAGAGACCACCGCCATTTTGGGGGATCAGATCTTTTTCGAGAAAGCCACCGTCACCACCTCGCCAGAGCCGCCCATCACCCACTACGTGCAAGGGGATCGGGTGGAGGTGTTTCCCGATGACCGGGTGATCGTCTACGACGCCCGCGTGTTTGCCGGCGGCGAGCTGACAGAAGCAGGGGATCTGCGGGCGGGCCTTCAGATCGCCTATTTCCCCCTGTTCATCTACAGCCTGCGAGATCACCAATGGGTGCTGCCGGGGCGCAGCGAGACAGAGGGGGTGTTTGTCAAATCCAGTTGGGCCTACCGCTTCGACGAATACAACTTCGGCGGCCTGCGGCTGGATGCCATCCAGAAAAAAGGGGTGGGCATTGGTTTCTTGCATGACTACATCCTGCCCATCCCGGACAGCGTCAACTACGGGCGAGCCCAGTTTTACTTGGTGACCGAAGCTGACCAACAGCGCTTCTCCAGCCGTTTCCGCATCGACCACAACTTCGACTTTTACGCTGCCAACCTCTTTGGGCAGGAAGGCCAACTGCGGGGGCAGCTCAACCTCAACCTGGACAACACCTACCGTCCTGCCGGCGGACGCAACGACAACGCCGATCTCCGCCTCAACGCCACCTTTCAGGGGGATCTCTCCACCACCACCCTCAACATCAGCCGCACCGGATCCCAGGAGCGGGGCATCTACAGCTTCCCCCTCACCCTCAGCCACACTCAGCGCTACGGGGGCGTGCATTGGCTGCAATCGGATCTGCGCTTGGACTACAACCAGCGGGTGAGCGTCAAAGATGGCCCCGACTTTGCCGATGCGCGGTTGACGCTGGGCACTCAACTGACCCCACCCGGTTGGGGAGGTACCTATCGCCTGGCCTACCGTGCCTACAGCAGTTCCAATGGCGACAACGAGCCGCGTCGCAACTTCGAGCTGGCCTTTAACCCCGACCTCATTCGCATCACGCCCGATATTGCCCTCAGCAGCGCCCTCACCCTGACTCAAGAGCAACAGCCGGATCAAGAGGTGGGGGCAGGTCTCCACTTTTTCAATCGCTACGAGCTGCGCTCCAGCCTCCAGTTCAACGATATTCAACCGGCTCCCTGGATCACCTTCATGCCGGGTTCTATCGATTACACCCAAGTCCTCTACTCCACTCCTGACCAGGAGTCTACCGTCAGCCTCAACCCTCGCCTCAGTCTCAGACCTGCCGACTGGAATACCATCGACCTGCGCTACAGCCGCACCTTCTACGGCAACAATTCTGTGCCCTTCCAAACCCTCTCCACCAGCCCTAAAGATGTGGATCGCATCAATGCCAACATCAGCTTCTTTACGCCCCGCGATCCCCTACCCGATGTGCCCCCAGGCTACATTGCCTTTGAAGATGACCTGCCCGGCGAGCTGCCGATAGCCCTGACCTTCCCCGATGATACCCCGGAGGATTTGGCAGCGATTGCCTCCCGCAACTTGCAGGAGCTGCAGGCAGAGGTGAAAAACCTGGTACGCCTGGACACCAGCCTTGGCTACGACTTCATCACCCAGAAGTGGGATACCCTCAACGCCAACTTCACCTGGAGCACCGCCCCTGATCTGTTCAACATTCAGTTGCAGACGGCCTACGACCTGAACCAGGGACAGCTCCAACCCGTTCGTCTGGAGTATCGGGGACGCAGCAGCACCACATTTAACCGGGATCAACGCTCTGGCCTGGATGTGTATGAGCCGGGGATCAGCTATGCGCTGCAGGCGGTTTACGATCCCCGGTTGGGCCAGATCTCTACCTATGGTCTGGAGCTGGATGCCACCCTCGGCACGCGATGGCAAAATCACTGGCGGCTGCGCTTGGGCCTGACGGAAGAAGGGATCCGCCGGGTGGAAGTCCGCCGTGACCTGCGGGATTTTGAGCTGCGCTTTGCCTACGATCCGGTGGCAGAGTCACTGCGCTTGGAAGGGATCCTGGTGGCTTTCCCCAGTCGCCCGGTGGGCCTCACCCAAGAGCGGGGAGATTTTCAACTGACCTCTCCCATCACCTCCCCTATCGGCACCTTTTTGCTCCGCGACGCCGACGCGACCGGCTGGGATGGCCTCAGGCCCTGATCCCCGCTTCCCTGGGAAGGCTCCCTGTCCACTGTTGCGGCGGGTTAGGTGATGACGTCTGGCTGCTGCCGACCGGTGCGGGCGCGAATCTGGGCAAGGTGATCGGCCAGTTGAATCTGTTCGGCCAAGGCCGCTTGGGGCTCCAGGCCATGTCGGGCCGGATCCGGCTCCAGCCGCTCCAAGTACACCCGCAGGGTGGCTCCGTGGGTGCCGGTTCCCGAAAGCCGGTAGATGATGCGGGATCCATCCTCAAAGCCAATGCGGATCCCTTGGTGGCTGGTGGTGCTGCCGTCCACGGGATCGGTGTAGCTGAAGTCATCGGCATAAGCCACTGTGTGGGATCCCAAGCGCTGGCCCACCCACCCAGGCAGGGAGCGTCGCAAGTCTTCCATCAGCGCCTCGGCCACCTCCACCGGCAGTCCCTCGTAGTCGTGACGGGAGTAGACGTTGCGCCCATAAGTGCGCCAGTGTTCTTCCACGATCTGCCGCACCGGCTGCCGTCGAGCGGCCAAAATGTTCAGCCAAAACAGGACGGCCCAGAGCCCGTCTTTTTCCCGGATGTGGTGAGATCCGGTGCCGAAGCTCTCTTCCCCGCAGAGGGTGACCTTGCCGGCATCCAGCAGGTTGCCGAAGAATTTCCAGCCGGTGGGGGTCTCGTAGCAAGGGATCCCCAGCTTGGCCGCCACCCGATCCGCTGCCTGGCTGGTGGGCATGGAGCGGGCAATTCCCGCCAGACCTTCTCGGTAGCCGGGTACCAGGTGGGCATTGGCAGCCAAGACTGCCAAGCTGTCGCTGGGGGTCACGTAAAATTGGCGGCCCAGGATCAGATTGCGATCCCCATCCCCATCGGAAGCGGCACCAAAGTCCGGCCCATCTTCCCGAAACAACAGTTCCACCAACGAGCGGGCATGCACCAGGTTAGGATCCGGGTGTCCGCCGCCAAAATCCGGCAGGGGCTGCCCGTTGAGCACACTGCCCTCTGGCGCTCCCAGGGATCCCTGGAAAATGGCGTGGGCATAGGGGCCGGTGACGGCGTGCATGGCGTCGAAGGCAATGCGGATCCCGGAAGCCAGGTAGTCGCGGATGGCCTCGAAATCGAACAGACGCTGCATCAGGCCCAAGTAATCGGCCACCGGGTCGATGACGGACACCGTGAGGGACCCCAGCCGTTGCTCGCCCAAGCGATCCAGATCGACATCGGGAGCTTCCCAGATGCGGTACTCCTGGATCCGCTGGGTGCGGGCGTAAATGGCCTCAGTCACCTTCTCCGGGGCAGGGCCGCCGTTGCCGATGTTGTACTTAATGCCAAAATCCCCCTGGGGGCCACCGGGGTTGTGGCTGGCAGAGAAGATGATCCCCCCGTAGGCGCCGTACTTGCGGATGAGACAGGAGACCGCCGGCGTGGAGAGGATCCCTCCCTGCCCCACTAGGACTCGCCCGATGCCGTTGGCCGCCGCCATCTTGAGCAGGATCTGAATGGCCTCGCGGTTGTAGTAGCGGCCATCTCCCCCCACCACCAGGGTTTGGCCGGCGGATCCCTCTAGGACATCAAAAATGGATTGGACGAAGTTTTCCAGGTAGTGGGGCTGCTGAAATACCGATACCGGCTTGCGCAGGCCAGAGGTGCCGGGTCTCTGGCCAGGGAAGGGCGTCGTGGGAACAATGCGCAGGCTCATAGGCTGCCGGAAAAGCTGCTTGCTCCTCTACTATCTCATCGTTGGGCCTCTCGTTTGTGCTGAGCAGAGTTCTTTCCCCTCCACCCATTTGTGGATGGGTTGAATGGATGCATCGATCTCCGCTGGTAGCCCTCCATCCTCAATCCCCTGGCTTAACCACCCACTCCACCGGGGTTTTGCTGGGATCCGGCAATTTCAACGAGAACAGCCCCGCCGCCAAGATCAAAAGGGTGGAAAACCAAAGGCAGCCCTCCAACCCGTAGAACTGGAAGAGGATGCCAGAAGTTACCGTCCCCAACAGCCGCCCGCCGGAATTAGCCATGTAATAAAAGCCCACATTGAGGGCTACGTCGTCGTCTTCCGTGTAGGCCAGCACCAGGTAGGAATGCACCGCCGAATTGAAGGCAAAGACGATCCCGAACAGGATCAAGCCGCCGGTGATCACCAGCTCCGGTGCCAGCCCGGCCATGAAGGCTGTGGCAATGATCGCCGGCACCGCCGTCAGCACGAAGGTCCAAATCTGGATGGTGCGGGCCTTGGGAGCACGGCCAGGGCGACCCCCACCCAGCAGTTGCGGCGCTACAAACTGAATGAACCCATAGCCAATCACCCAGATGGCCATGTAACTGCCCACCTGCATAAAAGTCCAGCCCAGCTCGTCGTAGAGAAACACCGGCAGGGCCACCACAAACCACACATCCCGCGACCCAAACAGGAAAAAGCGAGCTGCCGAGAGGATGTTGATCTCTCTGCTCTTGGAAAACAGCCGCTTGAAGGGGATCTTGGCCTTGATTTTGCCCATGTCTGCAGGCAGCAGCGCCCCCGAACAGAAGATCAAAGCCAACGCCCCCGCCTGGACAAAGTTGGCCATGCGGAAGCCCATGGGATCCCCGTAGATTTCGGTGAAGATCTGCAGCAGGGCCGCTCCCACAAAGAACCCCACCCCCTTGAGGGCGTTTTTGGATCCGGTGAGCATAGCCACCCAACGAAACAGGCGGGATTCCGCTTCTTTGGGCACCACCAGGCGGATGGCGCTTTTGGAGCTCATCTTGGTGAGGTCTTTGGCGATCCCGGCCAGAGCTTGGGCCGTCATCACGTAGGCCACCTGGCCCCAGACCGGCCACTGCAGGTTGATCACCCCCAGCATCACCAGGCCAAAGATCTGAATGGCAATGCCGCCGTAGAGGGTCAGCCGCAGGCCAAAGAGGGATCCAATCCAGCCGCCCAGGAAGTTGGTGATCACCCCGAAGATCTCGTAGAAGAGGAACAGCATGGCAATCTGAATCGGGGTGAAGCCCAACTTGTGGAAGTGGAGCAGCACCAACATGCGGATGGCGCCGTCGGTGATGGTAAAACCCCAGTAGGCAGCGGTTACCAGGGCGTAGTTGCGCACAGCAGCAGCTTGGGCGCTTGAGGCAGCAGTCATGGGCAGGTCTCCAAAGGACTTACAGACTAAGGGCCACCTTGCGGGCCAATTCCGCCATGCGGTTGGCGTAGCCCCATTCGTTGTCGTACCAGGCCAGAACCTTTACCTGGGTGCCGTCCACCACCATCGTCGAGGGCGCATCCACAATGCTGGAACGGGGATCCCCTTTGAAATCCACCGAGACCAGGGGCAGCTCCTCGTAGCCGAGGATCCCCTTGAGTTCGCCCTCGGCTGCAGTTTTTAAGAGGTGATTGACTTCTTCCACGGTGGTGGGCCGCCTGACTTCGAACACCGCATCGGTCAGGGAAGCGTTCAAGAGGGGCACGCGCACGGCAATGCCGTTCAACTTGCCGTTGAGTTCGGGGTAAATCAGCCCAATGGCCGTGGCCGAGCCGGTGGTGGTGGGCACCAAAGACAGCAGAGCGGAGCGGGCCCGCCGCAGATCTTTGTGGGGGGCATCCACCATGGTTTGGGTATTGGTGACGTCATGGATGGTGGTGATCACCCCGTGAACAATGCCGATCCCCTCGTGGATGACCTTCACCAAAGGAGCCAGGCAGTTGGTGGTGCAGGAAGCCGCCGTGAGCAAATGGTGCCGGGCCGGGTCGTACAGGTGATCGTTGACGCCCATAACAATGTTGAGGGCCTCTTCGTCCTTGACAGGGGCAGCCACAATCACCTTGCGCACCCCCGCTTTGAAGTAGGCATCCAGCTCCGCTGCCTTGACAAATTTGCCCGAGCATTCCAGCACCAGCTCGATCCCCAACTCTGCCCAGGGCACTTCACCAGGAGACTTGTGTTCGCTAAAGGTGAGGGTTTTGTCCTGAATGCGCAGCCGGTTATCGGATCCCTCAATGTCGATAGCCCAGCGGCCCTGCACCGAGTCAAACTTCAACAGGTGGGCCGCCGTCGCAGCTCCCCCTTTGATCTCGTTGATGTGGGCGAATTCCAGCTCTTCCCAGCCCCAAGCAGCCCGCAACACCAGCCGTCCGATGCGGCCAAAACCGTTGATGCCCACCCGCACTGCCATAGCATTGACCCTAGACTTGTCCAGAAGGGACCCGCTCTCTCAGGGCAAATCCCGCCTCAACTTTATCAGAACGCCCTAGTCGTTTCAAGACAAGTTGATGGGTAGGGTCAGGAGAGACTGGCCGATGGGGGTCGGTTTGCAGTCCAAATCCACACCTCCAAGCAACAATTGCGCCCAGCCCGGCAACCGGTGGCCTAAGCTGGGAAAAGTTGTGCTTTTCTGGATGTGCCCCCGCCGCCTCAGCCTTCTGTGCAGGATGACTTTCCTCCCTTACCCCCCCCACCTCCCCGTTCTCCGGCTTTGAGGGTGGTGGAAACGGCTTTTTTGGCCAGTACCGCGGCCTTGATCTGGATCCTGAGCTACACGCCGCTGGCCCCCTTTATACGTCTGTTTTTCCCCATTCCGGTGGCGCTGGCGGTGATGCGCTGGGATCCCCGCACAGGGGCAATGGCCCTGGTGGTCTCCGGCCTGTTGCTGACGGTGCTGATAGGGCCCACGCGCAGCATTCTCTATGTCATTCCCTATGGTCTGCTGGGCTATTGGTGTGCCCGCCTGTGGCAGCAGCGTCTTTCCTGGTACGTCTCGGTGGTGAGCGGGGCTGTGCTCAGCGCCCTGGGCTTGATCTTTCAGTTGGTGCTTTCCTCCCTACTGGTGGGGGAAAACCTCTGGATCTACGTAACCATTCAACTTACCGGCCTAACCAACTGGCTCCTGGATGTGTCCCTCAGCCGATGGGGCGTCTACTGGGTGGCAGAACCCTGGATGGTTCAGGTGGTGGTGGTGGGATTTATTGCCTTCAATTCCCTCATCTACGTATTCACGGTGCATTTGGTGGCCGCCCTGGTGATGGAGCACTTTCGTTGCCCGCTGCCACCCCCGCCGAAGTGGGTACAGTTTTTGCTGGATTAGCAGCCCCTGTGAGTTGTACAAGAGCAGAGCAAGCTGCTCTACAAATGAGTTCTTGACAAATCTTGACAAATGAGTTCTTGGCAAAAGTCCCACCCTATTGCCATGCAACGCTACAGGAATGCAAGAACTGGAAGGTTCTCTGCTACGATCGCGGTAGCGGGACGGAGTCCTTTCGCGGTAGCGGGACGGAGTCCCCTTGGGATCCTGGTGGCAACAAGATATCAAGATTTAAGACTGCGATTATGGCTTCCCGCAAGAATCAACTGGCCATTGACAATGACGAGCTGATGCGTCGGGTAGAGGCTCTGATCAACGCTTCCAAAAATCGCTATCGCATCACGGTACAGGTGGCCAACCGCGCCAAGCGCCGCCGCTACGAGGATCCGGATGATATAGAAGATGGCTGGATGAAGCCAATCCGCCGCGCTGTCATCGAAATGTCGGATGAACTGACTGAGCCGGAAATCATCGGCGATGAGTAGTCACTAGACTTGCGGCCTGCTGGCGCGACCGCCCTGTTGAAACTGCTAGCCGGCTGAGCGGCTAAGGGTAGAAGCTTTCGGCAGCCGCCTATTTTGTCAATTTGTCAAGTCGTTTGCAACGGGATCCCTTTCCCGCAGGCGAGCCTCGAGCCGCGATTCCATCAGGTGCAGCAAGCGGTGGGTCTCCTCTGGGCTGAGACCCTGGATGCGCATCTCCAAGGGGCTGTGGAACCAGAGGGTCTGCTGCGGGAAAGGAATCTGGATCCCTGCTTGGTCGAAGGCGTGCTTGAGGCGACGGCGGTATTCCCGCGCCACCCTCCACTGCTGCAGGGGCTGCACCTTGATCCAAATGCGCAACGTGATCCCCCGCTCCCCCAGATCATCGACACCGTGCATTTCGGGGGGCTCGAGAATTTGTTCCCGCCAAGCCGGCTCCCGGTACATCTGCAGAGCCACCTGCTCGGTGATGCGTATTGCCTGTTCCAGATCGTTTTCATAGGCGATCACAATCCCCAGATCCACCCGTGACCAGCCGTTGGAGAGGTTCTCCACCACCCGGATGGCACTGTTGGGGATAGAGATCAAGCTGCCTTCGGTGTTGCGCAACTGGGTTAGCCGCAGATCCATGTGTTCCACAAGGCCGCCCCGCCCGTCCACCACGATCACATCCCCTTCGGCAAATTGATCTTCAATTAAAATCAACAGCCCATTGATCACATCTTTAATCAGATCCTGAGCAGCCAAGGAAATCCCCAGCCCAATAAAGCCCAGGCTGGCCACCAAGGGGCCGATGTCTACCCCCACTGAGGCCAGTCCGGCCAGGGATCCAAGCAAAACCAGGGTCGTGGCTGCAGCTCCTTTAGAGACGCTGGCAAAGGTGCTGAGGCGTTTGCTGAGGCGATAGGTGGGGGCATTTTGCTCTTGGCGCAGGGCAGCAAAGAGGTTATCCAGTACCAGTCCACTCAGCCAGACACTGCCATAGGTGGCCAGACCCACCCCTACCAACCGCAACAGAGGGCCGCGCAGGGAAACCAGGAAAAACCTTTGCAGGGGTCGCGTTTGTGGGAAAAGGCCCAAGCTCACCCCGACTCCGCCCACCCACAGGCTAATTTGCACCAGGCGTAGCAGGCGAATTTGCAGCTCCAAGTAGGATTCCTGCCGTTTGCGTCCGGCCTGTTGTTCGACTAAGACGGGATCCACACCCGACTGCTCTTCCCCCGCTAGGCGCTCCTGAATCTCTGCTTGGATGGTCTGGTATTCCGTCTGCAGGGCATCGCGTTTTTGCTGCAGCCGTCGCCGTTTTCGCTGGCAGAGCTGGCTCAGGCTCCCTACCACAGCCAGGATGCCGAGGGCAATCACCGCTTGGCGGCGCAAAAATTGAGGCTGCCGCTCCCGTTGCGAGGTGCGCAGCGCTTCCTCGACAATGCCGGCTACTTGCTCAGCCCAGTCCATGGGTTGGGCGCCCTGGAATTGGGCATCGAGGGAGGTGATGGTCAGCAAATGTCGCCCATTCACCCGGATAACAGGCTGGTTGGTCTGGCCGTCTAGGGTGACTTCAACCTGCAGCGCCTCTGGATCGAATCCGGCGCTGGCCAACTGGTGCAGAGTTTGTTCAATGGAGCGTACCCGCTGCAACACCGGCGGCAGGCTGCCGGGATCCCCCTGCGGTGCGGTAACCACGAACAAACGCCGCCCATCCAGCGTCACGGCCTCCGCCTGGATAGAAGAGGTGGGGAGGCTAAGCGCTTGCCGCAGCTCTTCTAGGGCATCCAAACGGTTGAGCAAAGGCAGGTTGGGGGCGGTGCCGTTGTTTTCAGCAGTTTCCTGCCCCCATGCGGGCCCGCCTATGGGGGATAGGGCAAAAGATGCACCGAAAAGGAGAGGCCACAACAGGGATCCCGTTTTCCTCGGCTTCGGCCTGCCTACCGTTCCCGTCAGCGGTGCGGGGCACCATTCGCAGCTTCGCAGCATGAGCCGTTTGCGTCAGCGGTGCAGAACACTTTAACGCCTCACTCCAGAAAGAAGAAGGCAATCCCAAGGATGGCGTAGGTGGCCAAGAGCAGTAGCCCTTCCAGCCAGTTGGATCGCCCATCGCTGCTAACGGAATTGATCAGCAGCACCGAGACTGCAATGGCCACCAACTCCACCATGCCGAAGTTAAAGTTCATGGGCTGATGCAGCACATCCCCGGCCAGCACCAGCAGAGGTGCCACAAACAGGGCAATTTGCATCGTCGAGCCCAGCGCCACCGAGAAGGAGAGATCCATCTTGTCTTTCATGGCCACCGTGATCGCCGTCGCATGCTCTGCCGCGTTGCCGATGATCGGCAACAAAATCACCCCCATAAACAGCGGCGTCATGTGAAAGTGTTCCAGCGTATCCTCTAGAGTGCTCACCAACAGTTCCGACTCCAGCGCCACCAGCACCGTCAACCCCAAGAGGATCAGCACCCAAAACCCCAAACCGGCTCCCTCGGGCGGAGCCGTCAACACCTGGGGAATGGATCCCTCCGCCTGCAAAACCGGATTGGGGGCCAGGCGATTGGCCGCCTCATCTTCTGCGGCTTCTGCTTCGTGAAGGGCGTAGAGGTAGCTGTGGGTTTTGAGGGAAAACAGCAAAGTAAGACCGTAAACTCCGATCAGCACCAGGGCTACCGCCGTGGATAGCTCTTGGATGGAGATCTCCCCCAAGTTGGCATCGGCATAGGTGACCACGCTGGGCAAGATCAAGGCCACCACCGCCAGGTTCATCACCGAGGCATTCATGCGGGCCACCTCGGGTCGAAAGCTCTGCTCTCGAAACTTGATCCCGCCCAAAAACATGGCCAAGCCGGCCACCAAGAGCAGGTTGCTGATGATCGCGCCGGTGATGGAGGCTTTCACCACATCCACCAACCCCGCCCGCAGTGCCACCAAGCCGATGATCAACTCCGCTGCATTGCCAAAGGTGGCGTTGATCAGCCCCCCGACTGTCGGCCCTGTCAAGGCCGCGATCTCTTCCGTGGCCTGACCCATAAACTTCGCCAAGGCCACCACCGCCAAAGCCGCACAGAGGAAGACCAGGTTGGGATCCCAGCTCCGGAAGTGCCCCACCCAAGATAGGGGAACCCCCAACAGCAGCAGGAACATTATGCTGTTCAGACCTCTCTGCCAACCTGCCGCAGAGCGATCCGGGGAAATCAAAGGATTTGCATTAGCCAGGGTCATGGTTCACAAGGGGAGAAAAGGTAGCGACGATGGAGGCTGTTTGGGTTTCGGGGAGCCAGATCCCCCATGGCCAGGAGTGACCATCTCCAAGAGTCTAACGGCTGCGAGGGGAGGTTGGATAGGTGCTGCTGGCTAGAGGGAGATAACCCGGTTGCGCTGCAACTGCCGGGCGATCTCGGCTCCCAATTGATCGGACAGATGCTGGGGATCGGCGATTTTCAAAAAACTGCTGCCCTCTACCTCAAAGGGAAAGGATCCCTCGATGCCGTCGCGGGGGAGTTGTACCAGCAGCAATTGTTCGGGGCGCTTCGATTGCAGGGCATAGCCCAACTCCAGACAGACCTGGGAGCTGGGTAGGGGACGCCCCCGACCATTCACCTGCACAGGGGTTACATCGGCCACCACCAGCAGCGCGTGCTTGAGCTTGCGAATCAAGGCCGCATCGATGAGCAGGGTCTCAGCCTCAGCGGGAAGGGATCCCTGCAGCTGCAGGGGCACGACCGGTCTGTGGTCGCGATTGAGAGCCTCCACCACGGCTTGCAATGCCCGGTACAGAGTGGCGCTGGAGTTGGGGTAATCCGATTGGCCGCAGAAGTAGATGACGGGCTCGGTCATGTTCAGAGTGGCCCGCTTATTAAAGTAGATCTCACGGCTGATCAAATCGAGGTTGGAGATGCTGTAGGCGCCGCTGCCCTCGATGTAAAACTCCACCAGCTCTCCTTCCAGGTAGCGCTGCCACCATACGGAAGCCTTCACCTGCTCCACATCGTCGAGAAAGTCGGCCCGCATCGCCGTCTTCAAGAGGCCGGTACGGCTCAGGCGCAGGTCGGGGGCCCTCTGTTGGACTTGGGAAGCAGACAACACCGAATCCAAATACCAGGCTTTCAGGACGATGATCGCCATGGGATCCCTCTGCGCTTAGCCTCAAAGGTACCTGATCTTTGGCAAGATCGTTAGTCTTGGTGTCGAAGTCAGCCCAACTCCAAGTGCAGGGCCAGATCCAGCAGTCGGTGGGCCAGGGTTGACTTGGTCGCCAATGGGATCCGCTCTGGACTTCCCTGCTGGGGGATCCAATAGCCTTGGTTGTGGCTGCTGCCGAAGCCGCTGTCCGGCTGGTCGATGGGGTTGGCCACAATGGCATCCAAGCCCTTTTGGCGGAGCTTTTCTCTGGCCGGCGGCAAGGGATCCCCACTTTGGGCGGCAAAGCCGATGAGGCGTTGGCCAGGACGTTTGTGGCGGGCCAGAGCTGCCAGCAGGTCAGGGATCGGCTCCAACGGCAACATCTGGGGTAGATCGGCTTTGGGCAGCTTCCCCGCGTAAACCTGAGAGGGGCGCACATCCCCCACAGCAGCAGCCATCCACAAGAGATCCGCCTGGGGAAATTCCGCCTGCAAAGCCGCCTCCAGTTGGGCTGCCGTCTCCACCGGAATGGCCCGAATGGCGAAGGGCGCTGGATCAAAGGGGATCCCCAACGGCCCATGGACCAGCGTCACTGTCGCCCCCCGGCAGGCTGCCGCCACCGCCAGCGCCACTCCCATCCGACCACTGGCCGGGTTGCCGATAAAACGCACCGCGTCGATGGGCTCCCGTGTACCCCCCGCCGTCACTAACACCCGCTTGCCCTGCCAATCTTTTTTCCCCCCTGTCCAGAGCAAAGCCCGCACATACTCCTGCAGGGCCTCCGGCTCCAACATGCGCCCTTCCCCCACCGCATCACAGGCCAGGCGGCCACTGGCCGTCGGCAAGGCCCAAAAACGGGGATCCTGGTGTAGCCGCTGCCAATTCTCGGCCACCTTCTCCGCCTTCCACATCTGCGTATTCATAGCCGGTGCCACCGCCACCGGACACCGGGAAGCCAAAACCACATTGGTGAGCAAGTTATCCGCCAGCCCATGAGCCAACTTGCCCAAGGTGTTGGCCGACAAGGGTGCAATGAGGAGAGCCTCCGCCCATTCCCCCAACTCGATGTGCAGCGGTCGTCCTCGTGTTGCTTGCCAAAAGGCGGCATCCGTAAAAGCCGGCTGGCGGGACAAGGTGGCAAAAGTCAAAGGAGAAATAAAATGTTCCGCAGCTTTTGTCAAAACCACCTTGAGCTCTGCTCCCTGCTGCGCCAGAGCAGACACCAAAGCTGCCGTTTTGTAAGCAGCAATCCCCCCGCTCACCCCAATGAGGAGACGCCGCCCCGACCAAAAGGGATCCATATTGAGTGACACGCAAACAGCCTTGTTTCCAGTTTCCCTGCTTTTGCTCAATTCCGGCGGCAAAGCGGGGATCCCTCGTCCAAAGATACTTTTGACCCTGTCGAGAATAGGGCCTGAGGATCTGTCATTACCCAATTTCAGCCAAAGTCTCCCCCACAGGTTCTGGCCTTTAGAGGGAATTCCCCACTGCTGTTTTGCGCAACCAGCCCTCAGATCCCATTGCGGTCGCTGACTTATTCCCTGTAACAAGAAGGAATTGGATCAAACTCTGTTGCAATCCCTGTTTGTTTCTGGCTACACTAACAGTTGTCCCTAAAACCATCTCGATATGGCTACAACCAGTAAACCAAAACCACTCACTGGCCAAGAGCTCCTCGACAAGGTAACTTCAATGGGAAATGCGGATCGCAAGGAAAAAGCTCGCGCCTGTGGTTATGTCACCTACACCAAGAATGGTCAGGAGCGAGTGAATCTGATGCAGTTTAACAACGCCCTGTTGAAGGCCGTTGGCGTGGATCTCGGCGCTAGTGACGAAAATGGATCCCGTGGCCGCGCTCCTACCTTCCGGGTTTCGGTTCATAAGAATGGCAATCTCCTGATCGGAGCTGCCTACACCAAGAAGATGGGCCTCAAGCCCGGAGATGAGTTCGAGATCAAGCTGGGCCACCACAACATCAAGCTGGAGCGGGTCAACTGATTTGCTATCTCCCTGGATGCTTTTCCCTGCTGGTGAGTTCATCTCAGCTTGGGTAAAGCCTTTGGTATTCCTTTCGGCCTCTAGGGGCTTGGGAGCAGCGACTTCTTCCTTTCGCTCCGGTGCTCATTGTCTTTCTACTTTTCAGAACAAGGGATCCTCATGATCCGCTGGGGATCCCTGGCAGTTTGTACCTCATCAATGGCTGAAGTGTGGGCAAGCTCGCTATTCTGACAACAGTTGAATTGAGTCTGCAACAATGAACACTCCGACCGTGCCAAATGTCTTTCGCCATTGGCGGCGGTGGCGAACTTGGGCGGGGCTGTTGTTGTTGGCAGCAGCGTTCTTTGTCATCGAGTCTCATCGGCAAGTTTGGCCTCAGTCGAATGCTTCTCAAAGTCAGGCATTTTTGGAGTGGGTGTCTTCCCAGCCTACTCCCGAACAGCAGGATGTTTTTGTGGATGGAGTCATTCGGCTGCAATTCAATCGGCCACTGGATCCCAATCTACAACGTCTGGCGGTTCAGTTGGATCCGCCGGCAGCGGTTATTTTTGATGTGCAGGGAGACGAGTTGTTGCTTAAGCCTCGGGATCCCTTGCGCTTTAGCACCCGTTACACCCTCACGCTTTCTCCCCAAGAGGGGCTGCCCCTCGAGCAGGCCATTCAGCTGAGTTTTCGCACCGAACCGCAATTTACCTACGAACGGGATGTCAAACTGCTGCTAGAAGCCAGTTGTGTGGGTTGCCATCAGCCGGCAGGACGGCAGCGCACCCAGTTGCTGGACAGTTATGAGGCCACGATGGCCTATGTCAGGCCCGGGGATCCCAATAGCGAGTTGATCAATCCCCGGTGGACGAGCCGCCACGCCTACATCCTCAACGCCAATAACCCCAACCGCCCCCAAGCTCGCGGCGGATCCCCTGAGATTGCTTACATTCAGGCCCGTGGGCTGCCCCTATCCCGTCTGGGTTTTTGGACACCTGAAGAAGTGGAGATCGTTCGCACCTGGATTGTGCAGGATGGCGCCCCTCGCACCAGCGCCCGCTTACAGATGGGCAACTGACAAGGCATCTGGAACTCAAGCCCCAACGCCATGACCCCTCCTCAACCCTTGGCCACCGTGATCCAGGGATCCCTGAGTCGGGGACTGGAGGCTCGCCTCAATCCCGGCGTCTCGGTAGAAGACTTGCGGGTGGGCAAATTCGTGGTGATCCAGGGGCAGCGCAACCGCTTCTTCGGCCTGCTCACCGACGTTACCCTAGAAACCAGCAACCCCCAGATCCTGGTCAACCCCCCCCGTCCTGAAGAGACCCTGCTGCGGGAAGTGCTGGCCGGTACCGGCACCTACGGCATCATTGCCCTCACCCCGATGTTGATGTTGGTGCCGCGGGAGATGGAGGGGGAGTATCCTCCGATCCATCCTGACTTGGCAGAGACTCAAACGGCTTCCACCACCCCCAGCCGAGAACTCCGTCCCGCTTACGCGATGGAGCTGCTGCCCGTGAAAACGGTGCCCGCCCATTTTTCACAGGTGTATGAGGCACGGGAACTGGACTTTCGCACCGTCTTCGGCTGGGAAGACGACCCGGAGCGGCGCAACTTTGCCATCGGCCAGCCCCTCGACATGGCTGTGCCCATCTGTTTGGACTTGGATCGCTGGGTGGAGCGCAGCAACGGCATTTTCGGCAAATCGGGCACCGGAAAGTCCTTTCTGGCCCGCCTGATCCTGGCCGGTATCATCCGCAAACGGGCGGCGGTGAACCTGATCTTTGACATGCACTCCGAGTACGGCTGGGAGGCAGCCAGCGAAGACAAGCACGCCACTACTGTGAAAGGCTTGCGGCAGCTCTTTCCCGGTCAGGTGCAAATCTACACCCTGGATCCCGATTCCACCCGGCGGCGAGGGGTGCGGGATGCGCAGGAGCTGTTTATTGCCTACAACCAAATCGAAGTGGAGGATCTGGCCCTGTTGGCAGATGAGCTGAACCTATCGGAAGCCAGCTTGGAAAATGCCATCATCCTGCGCAACGAGTTTGGCCGCGACTGGATCAGCCGCCTCTTGAGCCTTTCCAACACCGAGATTCAAGAGTTTTGCGAACAGAAAATGGGCAACAAAGCCTCGATGATGGCCCTGCAGCGCAAGCTCACCCGCCTTGACAACCTCAAGTACATCCGCAGCACCCTGCCCCACAACTACATCGGCCAGATTTTGGATGCCCTCAGCCGCGGCATTCACGTGGTTATCGAGTTTGGATCCCAGTCCAACCTGCTCTCCTACATGTTGGCGGCCAACGTCATCACCCGCCGCATTCACCAGGCCTACGTGCACCAGACGGAGCGGTACTTGCAATCCAAAAATCCCCTCGACAAGCCCCGTCAACTATGCATCACCATTGAGGAGGCCCATCGCTTTTTGAATCCGCGGGCAGCCAAGCAGACCATTTTCGGCACCATTGCCCGCGAGATGCGCAAGTACTTTGTCACGCTGCTGGTGGTGGATCAACGCCCTTCCAGCATCGATAGCGAAGTGATGTCGCAGTTGGGCACTCGCATTACGGCACTCCTCAACGACGACCAAGATATCGAGGCGGTGTTCACAGGGGTGGCGGGCAGCCAGAACTTGAAAACGGTGCTGGCCAAGTTGGACTCCAAACAGCAAGCCCTAATTCTGGGCCATGCCGTGCCCATGCCGGTGGTGGTGCAAACCCGCCCCTACGACCAGCGGTTCTACGCCGAAATTGCCGATCCTGACTGGTCTCAGGCTGAGGATGCGGAGGTGCTCCTGGCCGCCCAACAGGCTAAGTCCGAGCTGGGGCTGTGAGCACAAGCTGCCCGCACCGCTCGGAACATGCCAAAGCGACACAGCCCTGTGCCGAAGGCCAGGCGCATGAGCAAGAAAGTGGGCACCTCCCGTAGCGACTTAATCAGGCCCACCAAGCCAAACTTCAGCAACCCTTCGGGACGGACAATGCCCTGCCAGATGGAATCCAGCCAAGAGGGAAGGGTCTCCTGAGTCCAGTCGGCGGTTTCTACCCGTCCCGCCACCAGGCCAGTAGCCTCCAACTGCTCGGCAAAGCCTTCGATGCTGGAGAAGGAAGGGTGTGACCATTGATCCAACAGTTGCCGCATCACCAGCCGCTCCCAAAAGTTCAGGGGCTTTTGCCGGTCGTCCCGCTGGTTCCAGTCGGCCACCACCAGGATCCCCCCTGGCTTCAGCACCCGCAGCATCTCTTGGGCATAGCGGGCCTTGTCCGGCATGTGAGGCCCTGCCTCAATGGACCACACCACATCGAAGCTGGCATCGGGGAAGGGCAGGTCGAGGGCATCTGCCACCTGAAACTGGACAGGCAGATCAGGGGGGGTGAGCTCCTGGGCCCGCTTCACCTGCTGAGGACTGATGGTGATACCGGTTACAACAAAGCCGTAGTCGCGGGCCAAGATGCGGCAGCTCCCACCAATGCCGCAGCCCACATCCAACACGGTTGTCCCTGCAGGCAGTCGATCCAACCCCCCCCAGCGCACCATCTCGTGGACAAAGTCGTGCTTGGCCTGCAGAAAATTTTTTCGTTGGGGAGGAGAGCCGTAGTGTCCTAGGTGAATGTGTTCGCCCCAGTAAAACTCTAGGATCCCATCCCGAGTCCACTCGTCGTAAGACTTGGCCACAGAGGCGGGAGACTCGTATTTGCGAGCAGTCAACAGATAGGCTGCCAAGCCCACGGCCAGCAGCACAGCTATGCCCAAAGCCCAAAAGATTGGATTCATCGGATCAACCATGAAGTTTCTATGAAGTCCCTCTGCGTGGTGGCAATCATTGTCGGTTGGATAGCGCAGCCCCAGGCGGAGTGCTTTCCGGTATGGGGCCAGCCAAGCAAAGGCGCAATCCCATCTTGACCCATCTGCTGGCTCAAGGAAGAAGTCTGGGATCCCGGCAAAGGGCAGCTGGGCGAGATTTTCCAGCACCCATTGGGATTGCTGCGATCGCCTGCTGGGCCGGGGCGGCAACCTCAGTAGCAGCGGCTGCTCCCTACCAAAGGTTGGCGGCGTAGCGAGCAGCTCCCCTCAGCCCTACCTGCGCATTCACCACCACCTGCACCGACAGTTGCTCCAGAAGAGGACGCATCCGCCCCTTATCCAAAAACGAGGACAAAAACTCCCCTTGATGCAGTAGGCGCAAGAGCTTGGGCGCGATCCCCCCAGCGATGAACAGGCCCCCGCGCGGCAATAGGTGTAGGGCAAAGTTCCCGACTGCAGCCCCGTACAGGCTGATGAAAAGCCGCAGACACTCCACCGCCAGAGGATCCCGTGCTTCCATGGCAGCATTGGCAATTTGGGCTGCCGGGTCAATATGCTTAGCTCCCTTTTCCCAAGCCTCAATTTGGGCCAGCAGCTGTTCTTCTCCTGAGCCCCACTGGCTATCCCGCAAAAATTGATAAATGGCAACGATCCCCTGCCCCGAGACCACCCGCTCGGTGGAGACACGTCCGTGCCGTTTTTGCAAATACCTCAAGAGCTCCCACTCCAGAGGGGTGCGCGGGGAAAAGTCCACGTGTCCTCCCTCGCTGGCATGAACCTGGTAACCCCCTTCTCCCCAGGTAAGGTAAGCCTGCCCCAAACCCGTGCCTGCTCCCATCACGCCAATCGGAGCCCGCGGTTGACGCTCACCCACTTGCAAGGTGTCCAGATCCTGGTCGCCGAGGGCAAGCACGCCATACCCCACAGCGCTGAAGTCGTTGATCAAGGCTACGCGCGGGATCCCCAGCTCTGCGGCCAATTGGCTCGACTGCAGATCCCAGGGCAAGTTGGTCACTTTGGCAGTCTGTCCCTCAGACCCTGAGCCCCTTGTTTCCATGACGGGGCCGGCCACTGCAAAACAGGCGGCAGCAGGCTGTGGATCTCGCCCCAGCTCCCGCCGAGCCTGGGCCAGAAACTCTCCCACCATTGAGGCGAGGTTGGCGTAATCTTGGCTGGCATAGCGGCAGTGGTAAAGGCTGTGCTCGGGATCCTCGGCATTGACAAGGCTGAGGCTGGTTTTGGTGCCCCCGATATCTCCTGCCAAAAGCAAGTCCATACGGTTTCCTCCGGCCAGCACCTCCTTCCCACCCTGGCATTTCTGGAGAGGGAATGCCAATTTCAGCCCCCAAGGGATCCCAGGGCTTCCTCCCTTCTGCAAACGAACATCCGCTGCCGAGAAGAAAGAAGGGCGAAAAAGTGCTATGTTAACTGATGTAAAGGTTTTTAATATTGCATTTTGTCTTCTACACCTTTTTTACCCCCTCTCCAAGATGAGCCTTGGCTGTCCTCTGAGCGTTTGGCCGGGCTGGATCCTTTCCCAGTTCAAAGGCGTTTCCGATCCCACCATGTTATTGGGGGAATGGCAGCTCTGCTGGTGTGCCTGCCGGTTTTTGTGCAAGCGCCCCTGGTGCGGTATGCCCCTTGGGTCAGCTTGGTGATGTCTTTGGGCTGGCTGGGCCTTAGCTTGCATCTCTACTCCCAGCCCCGTACCCGCCTGTGGGGAGATTTGCTGTACGGCTTTACCCTGACTTGGCTGGCAGGATCCCTGTATTGGGGATGGCTGCGCTTTGAGCCTCTTTGGCACATGCCCATGGAAGCCTTGGGGATCCCGATTGTCTGGTGGGGGACACGGCGACGGTTTGCCCGCATCGGTACCTGGTTTTATCTCGGCTCCCTGTGGGGTACGGCGGTTACAGATCTCTACATTCACTCGGTGGGGCTGCTGCCTGAGTGGCGGCAGGCGATGCAGTTTGACCGGTTGGAGCAGGCGGTTGTCCCTTTTAGGGCGGCCCTCGACAAAATGGCTACCCCCTGGGGCCTGGGTTGGGGCATCGGCTTGGGCCTTCTGTTGCTGGGTGTTGGATTGTGGAGAGTCCAGGGATCCCGCCGCTTGCACCATTGGGCATTTGCGGGAGCAGTGCTGAATACCCTGTTGGTGGATGGGCTATTTGGCTGGGGGGCAGCTCTGCTGCGGTGAGCTGGGACATCCCCATAACTCTGCTTCAGGTGGGAGTAGAAGTATTGGTAGGGCTGGGAGCTCCATCGGACTCCGTCCTGCCAACGTCGGCGGCAGCAGGTGCAGTTGCCGGCAGTGTAGGTTCTGGCCCGGCAGGAGGCAACTCCGGTGCCGGTGCGGGCTGAGGCAGAAAGTCGATGACCTCCCAAGTCTTGGAATCCGGTGAGCTGTAGGCCAGCAGCCACCGTTCGGGCGCGGTTTCAACGCGGTCGGGCTCCTGATCCCGCGAGCGCTGGGTAGCAGCAGTTCGTGGCTTTTGGTGAGCCAGGGTGATCTGGAAGGGATCCCCTTTGCGGCGATAGGGGCGGCGGGATCCCGGCGGATGCACGATTAGGGTGTAGGTACCGCTGAGGTGATGGCCTTCCAGGGTTTCTCCTGAGACTAACAGCAAAGGTTCACGGCGATCTTGGCGGATTTTCACATCCTGCAATTCCAGATGTGCCGACAACCGGTCGCTGCCCACTAAGGATCCCACCGGCCCGGACACATGAGCGATCTGATAGGCAAGGGCCTGCTGCACAATCGGTTTTGGCGGCCTGGGGCCACAGCCGACCAGCAGCCCCACCAGCACAATAGCCACAAGGCTGAGTGCGCCGCGCACAACCGATCCCTGGCCCCTCCACCCCGACTTCGGCATCGCTTCTCCTGGGGCCATCAGATGGTGACTAGGGTGGGGTGTTGCTTCAAGTATTCCGTATTCACACCGGACTCGCGGGTGAGAGCCACAAGGCCGGTACGGGCGATCTCGCGGATGCCAAAGCTGGTCAACATCTTGATGATGGCCACCATTTTGCCGGGATCCCCGGTTACCTCGAGAGTCAAAGACTCCTCTGCCACATCCACAATCCGGGCACGAAACATTTGGGCCACATCCATGATGGCGGAGCGGGTATCGGGGCTGGCGTTAACTTTGACCAGCATCAGCTCCCGTTCCACACAGGGAACATGGGTGATGTCGGTTACTTTCAGCACGTCAATGAGCTTGTAGAGCTGCTTCGTCATCTGCTCCACATCGTGTTCATCGCCCTGCACCACCATGGTGATACGAGAGATCCCCGGTCGTTCGGTGGGGCCAACGGTAAGGCTGTCGATGTTGAAGCCGCGACGGGCAAACATCCCCGCAATGCGGGTTAAAACGCCAGGCTGATCCTGCACGAGGGCGCTGAGGGTGTGTTTCACGGCAACCAGAGGATAGAGAAAAAGCTGAGAAGAGGTTGGGGAAGCACCTGGGAATAACAATACCCTGAGGAAATTTTACGCCAACTTTGCCGGAATGTTTTTCGCATTGCTCCGGTCGGAGCACAGCTGCAGAGCCGGCGCCCTAGAGAAAGACAGCGCAGCCGTTAACTCTCCAAAGACCCGCGCGTAACCCCCAATTGGCTGTGTAGCTTCAGCTCCTGCCACAGTTGGGATCCGCTGAGTTGACCTTGTAGGAGTTGCTGATAGCGGTGCAGGGTTTGTTGGATCTCGGCGGGGGATTCATGCAAAAATTCGATGCGCAGATAGCGCAGGCCCAAGGCCAATAATTTCGGCACATATTCTGCCCCCGTTTGGGCCTTGCCGTTGTAGAGGGTATTCCGACAGCCGGCATCGGCCTTCAAAATGTGCTCGACATTGGCTCTGTCCCTCAGCTTCACCTCGTGTTTTTCACATGGGCGACCACAATTGGTGTAATCCGTTCCGCTGGATAAAAAGGCGCAAAAGACGCAGTGCTCCATGTGGAACAGGGGCATGTGTTGATGAAGGGTAACCTCGTACCCACCGGCGGGGCCGGCTTGCAGCAGGGATCCCAGTTGCTCATGGTTGAGGTCATAGGAAGCCGTCAAGCGCTCTAGGTTGTAGCGGGTTTTGAGATAGTAGGCTGTGATGGGATTGGCCACATTTAACGAAAAATCCCCAATGCAGCGCTGCCCGGCAAAGAAACGGAGATGATCGTAATTTCTCACCAAGTAGCCATCGGCTCCGCCGACCAACACTTGCTTTAGGATCCAGGTTTCTCCCGGCTTGGTGATGCGGGGCGGAGCGACCCACAGTTCCACCTCGGGATGGGCGGCTTTGGTTGTGCGGATCACCTCCCGATAGCGGCGGGGATCCTCAAACTCCAGATAGATCTGCCTAATACCGCTGGCTATCGCCGCCGGCAGTTGCGCCGGATCCCGCACCAACACCACCAACTGCGGGGATCCCCTTGCGGGCTCCTCCTGAGAAGGCACCAGATCTTGCCAGCGAGCTTCAGGGTTGAGTTGCCAGCG
Source organism: Synechococcus sp. R55.4 (assembly GCF_047461935.1). Taxonomy (NCBI): domain Bacteria; kingdom Bacillati; phylum Cyanobacteriota; class Cyanophyceae; order Synechococcales; family Synechococcaceae; genus Synechococcus; species Synechococcus sp. R55.4. The sequence goes on from NZ_JANSIF010000010.1 coordinate 41,865, forward strand.
CGGGGGCTGGGCCCGCAGAGCTTGTAGGCGTTCCACCGCTTGTCGGCGCATCTGGTTGAGCATGCTCACCGGCAGCATCACCTCCCCTTGCAGGGCATTGTGCAGAGATTCCAATTTGAAGGGGGTGGAGCCCAAACGGCCCAGTTGCTGTTGCAGTTTTTCCGTGGTGAGGGGTTGGTGGTGGGCAGCCTCCAGAGGCAGCGGCGAATCCACCCGCACCGTGTGTCCCTGCTCATCCCGCACGATCAACGTCAGCGGGGATCCCACTTGGCCGTGAACCTCCATGTGGACGGGCCGCTGAAAGCGGGGGTGATCCCCGGCGTAGCTCTGGCGCAGGCGTTTTTCCAGTTCCGGGTCGCTGGTCTTCCAGAGGCGATCCCCCACCCGCAGACGTTTGAGGTCAATGGCCCCCTCTCCAAAGCTGATCCAGGCCAGCCCCTGCTTCTCTTGCACGCGGTAAACCCGTCCCCCCTGCTCCGGCAACTCCGGCTGCCCCTGGTCAAACACCACGCCATCCCCGGCTTTGAGGGGTGCCTCCAGCCGGATCACCACCTGATCCTGTTGGATCCCCACCACCTGCCCCAGGTAAACCCCCCGTTTCTTGCCAAACCGCGCGTGCACCAGCTCCTGGTTGTTGATGCCCCGCAGCCAGCCCGTATAAAGCCCGCGAGAAAAGCTCATCTCCAGCTCGTAGCGTTCCTGCTGCGAAGGCTGCCACGGCTGCCCCGCTCCCAGCGCATCCAACGCCTGCCGATACACCCGCGTTACATTGGCTACATATTCTGGGGATTTCAGTCGGCCCTCAATTTTCAGACAGCGGATCCCCAGCTTCACCAGCTCCGGCAGCACCTCCAGCCCGGCCAAATCTTGAGGGCTGAGCAGATACCGCTTTTCGCCTAAGTCGCGGCGGATCCCATCTACCACCAGCTCATAGGGCATGCGGCAGGCTTGGGCACATTCCCCCCGATTGGCCGAACGCCCCCCCAGCGCCTCGCTGGTCAGACATTGCCCCGAGTAGGCCACGCACAACGCCCCATGCACAAAGACCTCCAGAGATAGGGAGGATCCCTTCTCTTGCAGATAGGCCTGGATCTGGGCGATTTCCTGGAGGGAACATTCCCGCGCCAGCACCACCACCTCACAGCCCAGCTCAGCGGCAAACTCCGCTCCCACTCCACTGGTGATGGTCATTTGCGTGGAAGCATGGATGGGGAAATCGGGGGAAAGATGCCGGATCAGGCGGGCGATGCCGATATCCTGCACAATCACCGCATCCACCCCCGCCGCAATCATCGAGCGGATGTATCCCTCGGCTTCCGTCAGCTCTCTTGGAAAAACCAGAGTATTCAAAGTAACATAGCCCCGTACCCCCCGCCGGTGCAGCCAGGCCATCAGTTCCGGCAAATCCGCTTCCGTAAAGTTGCGGGCGCGCATCCGGGCGTTGAAGCGCTCCAGCCCAAAGTAAATGGCATCGGCTCCGTTTTCCACTGCCGCCTTGGCACACTCCCAATCCCCTGCCGGAGCCAGCAGTAGGGGCAGCTCAGCGGCACAACGACTCGTCTCTACGGGGCTCATCCCAGAAGCACTCATCGAGAAGCACTTTACTGTAGATGAAGAAGATGAAGAGGAAAAAGCCAAGGGATCCTTAACCCATTCAAACGCAAAAGACCTGAAAGACGGAACCGCTCCAACGCGGAAGCGTCGCGCAGCGCGAGCAGTAAACCCAGGACTCCGTACGTGCCTATTCTGCCGGCTGTTGGCAACTCCTTGATGCTGGAAAACCGTCAGTCTCTGAGGGCTTGCACCACTGGGGAGCCAGCTCTCGGCTAGCGCTTGCAGAGCCGATATACAGGCAAAGTGAAATGAAAGCTGCTGCCTTTGCCCAAGGAAGACTCCACCCAAATCTGGCCGTAGTGGGCACGCACAATCCGTCGGCAGAGGGAAAGGCCGATGCCATAGCCCTCCTGCTGCTGATCCCGGGACAGGCGGACGGAATCGGAGAAGATGCTCTCTTGGTCGGCTTCCGGGATCCCAGGGCCGGTATCGCTGACGGTCACCTGCACCTTTTGGCTGGTGCGATGGAGGACATCGAGGCGGATGGATCCCTCGGCAGGGGTGTACTTGATGGCGTTGTCCAGCAGGTTGAACAGAACTTGGCGGATCTTGTCGGGATCCACATGGACGGAGGGCAGATCCACGGGAATATCCGCTTGAAACTGCAGCCGCTTGCCTTGAATGCGCGGCCATAGCTCCTCGATCACCGCCTGACACAAGCCGGGCAACTGGGTTTCTACGGCTCGAATCCTCAGCTCCGAGGCAGCGCCACGGGCCGACTCCAGGATATCGGTGATCATGCTGTCCATCTTGCGCAGTTGCTGGCGCGCGTGGTCGAACAACTGCCGTTCCAGCGCTTTGTCCAGGGATCCCTCGCGCCCCTGCTGCAGGGTTTCGACCGCCAGAGCCGTGGCCGTCAGGGGACTGCGCAAATCATGCACCAGCATGGCCAGAACGCGATCTTTGAAGTCCAACTGCTCCCGCAATTGGGCCCGCTCCTGCCGCAGCAAAAACACCTCTTCCGACATTTGCAACAGTGCCTCGGTGGTCGGAGGGGAGGCGGGATCCCGTCCTGCTCCTTCTTGATGGGCGGCCAAAGCCGCTTGGCCTTGCCAACGAGGCCACCACACTTCCAACTGCGTCGCCAAGTCTGCGCCCGCCAAAACTTGAGCGGGCAAGGGCTCAGCCTTGACCAGAGCCGGAGTGGCCACCAGCTTGTAATGCTCTGCCAGGTAGGGGTGCTCCTCCAGCGGCACCACTTCCAGTTGAGCAGGGTATTGGCCGGGCAACCCCTGGATGTGCTGGCGCAGATGCTCCTCAAGCTCGGCAACAACAGCTCGACTCTTGGCGAACAGCAGCAGGCGAATGACAGAACGAGCGGAGGTGAGGTCTGGCGAAGTCTGCATAGGCCAAAGTCCAGTCGCGTTAGCGCTCGCGATAGCGGTGCGTAGCACATTGCGTAGCATTAAAGCCAAAGGTTGGCGTTTCAGCAGCCGGGATTGCCGTGCGCTCGTTCGCGGAAGCGGACCGTAGGTCCAACCGTAGGAGCCATTGCTGCTTGTTCCTTCCTAACACCTAATCTTGGGAAAAGCTTAAGAAGCGACATGGAGTGTAACAAGAAAGACCTTTCAGGGTGTGGCTTTCCCGCCCTAGGAACAACTGCAAGAGGGTATAGCCAGGACACTCTCGCGGAACTCAGTGAAAACTTAGTGAAACAGGTAGGCCAGCCCCACCAGCAGGGCCACCAACCCCACCGCTGTCAGGGTGAAGTGAAGCAGGGAAGTCTTGCCTTTGCGCACCATGTTGCGCATGGCCAGGCGGGTGTAACTCAGCTGGGGGGGGGATCCCGCCCCAACCGAAGGAGAATCTGCAGAAGAAGGCTGCGCCATCAGGATAACCAGAGCGATAATTTACCCTACCTTCAGGCTAGCTTAATCTGCTCCTCCGGATAGAGGTGTTTCCCAAGCTTCGACCTTCCCGCTGAAGAAGGGCCATAGCTGTCGCGCGGGGATCTTCCGGTGCCAAAATAACGACAGCATCCCCCTCTTTTGCCCCCCATGTTGCAAGTTCAGCATCTTTCCTACCATCCGGCAGGCGTTTCCCAGCCCATTCTCAACGATCTTTCCTTTGAGTTGGGCCTGAACCAGTTGGGGCTGATCGTGGGCAAAAGTGGGGCGGGCAAGAGCACCCTGCTGGAGATTTTGGCTGGCTTGGCGCGGCCCACCCAAGGACGGATTACCTGGGGAGGGGCAGAACTTTCCCCCAACCGCTTGCGCAGCATGGCGGGGTTGGTGTTTCAGTTTCCAGAGCGCCACTTTTGCGGCTTGACGGTGCTGGAGGAAATGCGCTTTGGTTATCCAGAGCTACAGAGAAAAGAGATCGAAAACGCCCTCAGACAGGTGGGATTGGAAGGGATCCCTCTACATACCTCCCCAAACCGCCTCAGCGGCGGGCAACAGCGGCGCTTGGCCCTGGCCGTCCAGTTGATCCGTGGCCCGTTTTTGCTGTTGCTGGATGAGCCGACGGCAGGATTGGATTGGTCGGTGCGACGGCAGTTGATCGAGCTGTTGGCTCGGCTAAAGTCCACCTGGACGGTGTTGGTGGTTTCCCACGACCCGGAGGAGCTGTCCTCCATTGCCGATGTGCGGTGGACATTGCAGGCGGGATCCCTGAAGCTGTTGCCGACGGAGGCTTTGCTTCACAGGTAGCGGCGGGGATCCACCGGTTGGCCATTGACGCGCACTTCAAAGTGAACATGGGGCCCGGTGGAGAGGCCGGTGGAGCCGGAAGCAGCAATTGCTTGCCCCCGCTGTACCTGCTGGCCTACCCCAACGGCAACGCGGCTGTTGTGGGCGTACAGGGTGGTGATGCCGCCGCCGTGATTCACAATCACCGTATAGCCGTAGCCGCCGTACCAACCGGCGTAGATGACGGTGCCCCGGTCTGAAGCTCTGACTGCGGTGCCGGTGGGCACACCAAAATCGATCCCCGCATGAAAGCGGCGACTGCGGTAGAGGGGGTGAACCCGCCAGCCAAAGCCGCTGGTGATCGGCCCGCGCACCGGAGCAATGAATCGGCCTGTCCCTTGAACGGGATCCCTGCCCCCTTGCTGTTGGGCCTGCTGGGCGATCAGTTGCTGGATCAGACTGGTGAGCTGTCGAGAATCGGCTTCCAACCGCCGTTGGGCTGCTTCATAGGCCGCGCGTTCGTTGGCCAAGCGGCCCACCAGTTGCTCTTGGGCGGCAGCCTGCTGCTGCAGTTGATTCTTCTGGGCGGCCAGCTCCTGCAAAATCAAGGAAATCTCGTTGCGCTGCATCTCCAGGGCAATGCGCTGTTGATCCACCTCTTTGGCCATTGCTTGCAGCTCTTGGATCAACTGCCGATCCGCCTCGATCAACAGTTGCAGTTGGTGGCGGCGGTCGAAAAACTCGTTCAAGTCACGGCTGGTGAGCAGCAAAGCCCACCAATGTTCGGCCCCCTGTCGCTGCATGTAGCGCAAACGGGCAGCCGTGCCCTGTTGCTGCCGTCTCAGGCGGTCTTCCAGCTCCTGTAGCTCCTTTTGAGCTTGCTCCAGGGCTTTCTGGGCTTGTTCCAGACGATACTGATTGTCGCGAAGGCTGGATTCGGTCTGTCGAAGGTTTTGCTGCAGGGATCCCATGCGGCGGCGGGCTTCTTCTTCTGCTTGGCGCAGTTCTCCCAAGCGGCGCTGAGTGCTCTGGATTTGTTGCTGGATCTGCTGCTGCCGCTGTTGCAATTGGTTGACATTCTGCGCCTGAGACGGGGCAACCCCCCCCAGTCCCCCCAACAGCAAGAGGGTGAGCAATCCAAGCATCACCCACACTTTCAGTCTGCGTGCCCCACGACTCAGACTCGTCACTCCTCACACCCTCTGCAACCGACCCATCGACCCTAAGGATACAAAGATCCCCACGGATCTGAATCGGGCCTGAGCTGGCTATTTAGGGCTACTCCGAACAGCAACAGAAGAGCCAGACAGTAGCGACTCCACCTCCGGATCCCACAGGCCTGACGGCATGCAACTCAAGCGGCAGCAACCTCAACGGACTAGAAAAACTAGGAAATGACGATAAACTGGCCGCTCACCTGCTGGCAAACCTCACGCTTAGAAGGCCAACCAAAAAGTTGCCTCATACAGACGGGATACCTTGCGGCACCTTTGGTTTGAGGAATCTTCCTCCTCTTCTCTGCTGAGTTCAGCACCGGTTAGGGAGACAACAAGGCCAGAGCAGGAACCAGCAACGCCGTGAAAAGCTGGGAAAAGCAAACACTCCGGCAAAGGCCACGAACGCGCAAACAGTTGCCCCTATAAAACACCGGCTTTGCTTGTTCCTGAGTCATCTGCTAGGCTTTCCCTTGAAAGAAAAGACGTTTAGGCTTTATGGTTTGTCATTATTTCATTGGCAGGCTGACTTTTTCGTTTTTGGATTGCAATTAAACTTAAGCTAAACCCAAGCAACTGCAAAACACTGAGCGGGTATTTTCCTACAGATGGCATTCGAGGATGCTGAGTGCAGTTTCAGAAAAGGGTCACAGCACCCCTGGTTACTCCATCTGTGGCAGCAGCCGCTGATTGCCGTGATCCGCCTCTGGGCCAGCCCAGCCCAAGCTCTCGAGGGAGCCATGCTGGCCATCCGAGCCGGGATCCGCCACATTGAAATCACCACGCAAGTTCCCCAATACCTGGAGTTGATTGCCCAACTGCGGCAAGACCACCCGCAGTGTTGGATAGGGGTGGGCACTGTTCTCGATCGGCAGGTGGCGGAGCAGGCTTGGCAGGCAGGAGCCCAGTTTTGCGTTTGCCCCTTCACCGATGAGCAAGTCATCCGTTGGGGTCGGGAAGTAGGGCTGCCCATCGTGCCCGGTGCCCTCACCCCCAGCGAGATCTGGAGGGCGTGGCAGGCGGGGGCAACGGCAGTAAAGGTGTTTCCGGTGGAGAGCATGGGGGGATCCCGCTACCTGCGCCATCTACAATCGGTGCTGGGATCCCTGCCGTTGATCCCCACCGGGGGAGTCACCTTGGCCAAGGCAGCGGAATACCTGCAAGCAGGGGCCTGGGCAGTGGGCATTGCCGGGGATCTGTTCCCGACAGAGGATTTGGACTCAGGCTGCCATCTGTTGGAGAATCGACTGCGACAGGTGCTGCAGCAGCTTGCGGAGCAGAGAAACAAAACCTGGCCCAACCCGGGCAAACTAGTAGAATAGGGGGCGTGGTGTGAGTGAGGCCCGCATGGATGGATCTCTAGATCTCTATCTGCAATTCAACATCCCCAGCCCGGTTGAAGAAGCCACTTGGCGTCATTGGTTTGAGATCTGGCTGAAAGAGCTGGGAGTCCAGGAGCCATGCGAGCTCAGCCTTTGCCTCACTTCCGATGAACACATCCGCCAGCTCAACCGCGAGTTTCGCCATCTCGACGAGCCCACCGATGTGTTGGCCTTTGCCGCGCAGGAGATGTTTGCCCCCTTTGAGATCCAAGACGTAACGGGGGTACGCCTGCTGGGGGATATTGTGATTTCGGTGCCCACCGCCCGCGCACAAGCCAAGGCGCAGGGGCATCGTCTTTCGCAAGAGTTGGCCTGGTTGGCCAGCCACGGGTTGCTCCATCTGCTGGGGTGGGATCACCCGGATGAACTGTCCCTGCAGCGCATGTTGCAGCAACAGCGACAGTTGCTCGCAGCCATCCAACTGGATGGGGAGGTGGCCCATGGCCAACAGCCCTAGTCGGTTGCCGGAGCGTTCTCACCTGGCGGTGTTCCGGCGGCGCGTCCATTCCGGGCCCACCGGTGTAGACCCAGCGCCTATCTCTGAGGCCGATCCCGCAGCAACTGCCGAGCCTTCGGGGATGGATCCCTGGCGACGCCCCCCCTCTTGGCAAGTGGCTGACAACCTGGGCAAAAGTTTTTACTACGCGGGCAAGGGCTTGGTCTATGCCATCTGCACTCAGCGCAACTTCCGCATCCACATGGCGGTGGCGGTGATAGCCTTTGGCCTTGGGCTGGGCCTGCGGCTGAGCGCTGTGGAAATGGCCCTGATCAGCCTGACCAGCGGCTTGGTGATGGCGCTTGAGCTGGTCAATACCGCTCTGGAAGCGGTGGTGGATCTCACCCTGGGCAGCAAGTATCACCTCTTGGCCGAGATCGCCAAAGATTGCGCGGCAGCAGCCGTGTTGATGGCGGCAGCGGCATCCTTGATGGTGGCGGCTTGGCTATTTCTTCCGCCTTTGGTGTTGCTGCTGCAAGACGGCTTCCCGGCAGCAGGGTAGCTCCCCGATTGGACAGGAAGTTTCCTATCCAGATTGCTGGGAGTGGATCACCACCCGCCCCCCCTGCCGATCCAGATTGAGCAGTTTGGCCTCTGCTTCAATATCCAACTGCGCCCAAGCGCTGACCATCGCGGATCCCACCCGTTCCCGATTCTCGGGAGCACAGAGGGCCAAAAGGGTAGGCCCGGCTCCGCTGATCACCACTCCATAGGCTCCGGCAGCCATGGCTGCAGCTTGAACCGTTTTGAACCCGGTGATCAGCTCCATACGCGCCGGCTGGTGCAGCCGATCCTGCAGGGCCACCTTCAGCCAGTCCACCCGCCCCGACTGCAGGCTGCGGATGAGTAGGCCCAGATGGCTGCTGGAAAAAACTGCATCCGCCAAGCTGACGGATTTGGGCAGGATCTCGCGGGCCGCTTGGGTGGAAAGCTTAAAGTTGGGCACCACAGCCAGGATGCCAATGCTCTCATGCCACTCCACCGGACAGAACACCCACTGCCCCTGCTGTCCCTGCACACAAAGCTGACAACTGCCCTGCAGGGCGGGCACCACATTGTCTGGATGGCCTTCTAGGGCAATGGCCAGTTGTAGGAGGGTTTCGGGAGCTAAGTTAAGCGCCCCAATGGCATTGGCCCCCAGCAAGCCGCCGACAATGGCGGTAGCAGAACTGCCCAACCCCCGCGCCAGCGGCACGTTGAGGGTGATTTCGATTTCTACCCCCGGCACAGGCTTACTCAGCAGCTCAAAGGCGCGGCAAAAAGCCCGGTACACCAGGTTGTCCTTGCTCTGGCTAATGTGGTCGCTGCCGCGGTAGTGGATGCTGAGGCCAGAAGGGATCTCGCGAAAATAGAAGTGATTGTAGAGCTCTAGGGCTGCACCGATGCAGTCGAACCCTGGCCCCAAATTGGCGGTGGTGGCCGGGACGATCACCTCTACGCGTTCTTTGACCAAGGGGACAACTCCTCAGTGAACGGCGGGTAACTCAATGTTTGCGGGTTAGTGCCTACGGGCTCCCATTATCCTACGAACGATGGCCGAACCTTGGATATTCTCCCCACCTCTGCTCAGCCTGCAGCTTGCCGAGGCAAACGCGCTGATCCAGCGGAGCTTTTGGACTATCCCGAAAGGTTTCTGACCATGATTGGTTCTTGTGACTTATTTGTGACTTATTGAGTATCGGGAATGTTGGGCCTGTTTCAACTCCAGCCTTTGCCATTGGCTGAACCCATCAGGGATCCTGAAAGAAGTGCGGGAGGGATCGGGGGGTGCAGGGGCTGTCTTGGTTGGTGTTGGGTTTGAGCTATGTCGGGCTGGGACTGGGATCCCTGCCTAGGTTGCGTATGAACCGGGCCACCATCGCCCTGGTGGGATCCGCCCTGTTGATTGGCTTGGGGACCTTGTCGCTACGGCAGGCTTGGGAAGCCATTGACCCGACCACGATTGTGTTTCTCCTGAGCATGATGGTGGTAAATGCCAGCTTGTCCTATGGGGGGGCTTTTCAGTTGGCTTTGCTGGGCTTGATTCGGGTGAGCCGCAGCCCCTTTGGTCTGTTGATCATGCTGGTGTTCGGCAGCGGGCTGCTCTCGGCTTTCCTGCTCAACGACACGCTGGCGCTGGTGTTTACTCCCCTGACTTTGCAGGTCACAACGGTGCTGGGGTTAAACCCGATTCCCTATCTGCTGGGCTTGGCGGCAGCCACCAACCTGGGATCCGTCGCCACCCTGAGCGGCAACCCGCAGAATATCCTGATCGGCTCCTTCTCTGGGATCGGCTATCTGGAGTTTGCTGCCCAGATGACCCCCATTGCCGTGGTAGGGCTGCTGCTGGAAGTGGGGTTGCTGTGGTTGTACTACCCTGAGGTGCGCTCGTTGAAACCCTTTGCCCAGGTGCCTTGGCTGCCGCTGCGGCTCTACCCGCCCCTGTTGCGCAAGAGCGTGGTGATTACGGGGGGGCTGTTTGTGGCCTTTGTAGCCGGACTTCCCTTGGCAGAATCGGCCTTGGTGGCGGCGGCCCTGTTGTTGATTACCCGTAGGCTGAAGCCGGAGCGATTTTTGGAGCAGGTGGACTGGAATCTGCTGGTGATGTTTTCCGGGCTATTTATCCTGACGCGGGCAACGGGAGAGCTGGTCACTGCTTGGGGGATGGGCTTGGGATCCTTGGCAGAGAGTCTGGCGGGATCCCCTCTTGCCCTGCTGAGCAGTGTGGCCGTTTTATCCAACCTCATCTCCAATGTGCCGGCGGTGCTGTTGCTGCAATCGTTCCTGCCCCGACAGGAGACCACCGCTTGGCTGTTGCTGGCTGCTGGCTCCACTTTGGCAGGCAATTTGACACTATTTGGGGCGGTGGCCAATTTGATCACAGTCGAGGCAGCGGCCAAAAAAGGCTACGTGCTCTCGTTTGGAGAACATCTGCGCTTTGGCCTGCCCCTCACTCTCCTAACCCTGGGGTTCAGTGGGTTGTGGCTGTACCAGCCTTTCCTGTCTTCTCCACCGCTCAGATGACCTCTGTCGAGGGATCCAGTGGGGCTGTGACTGGCTTGTCGGGATCCCTGTGTATGATGGGAAAAAGAGTTTAAGAAACGTAACGTGTCTTCTCCGCTATCGCAGGCAGTTATTTTGATCACAGGGGCAACAGGGGGTATCGGCAGCGTCCTGGTGCCCATGCTGGCTCAGGCCGGATCCCATCTGGTGTTGGCCGCTCGGCGAGAAGAGCCCCTGCGAGCTCTGGTGGAGAAATCAGCCTCTTTGGGGGCTGCCTCTGGAGTGGGGATCCCTACCGATGTGACAGACTATGCCCAGGTAGAGGCACTGGTCAACCAAACGGTGCAAACGCATGGGCGCATTGACGTGCTGATCAACCTGGCCGGGGCCGGGATCCTGAAACCTGCTCCGCAACTAACCCCCGCAGACCTAGAGCGGATGATAGCGGTCAACCTGAAGGGCAGCTTCTACACCAGCCAACTGGCTGCCAACCCCATGCGGGAGCAAAAATCCGGCCACATCCTCAATTTCCCCGGCGTCCTTGGACGTCATCCCATGGCGATGGCCTCTGCTTACTGTGCGGCCAAGTTTGGGGTGGTCGGGTTTAGCAAGTGCATGGCCGATGAGCTGAAGCGCTTTGGAGTCAGATTTACGCTGTTTTACTTCGGGGGCATCGACTCACCCTTCTGGGATCCCATCAGCCTGAAGGTGCAGCGAGACAAGATGCTCAGCCCTGCCACGGCTGCGGAAGCCATCCACTTTGCCCTCACAGCGCCCGCCGGTGCTGTACCGAGCGAGATCGTGCTGCAGCCTGAAAGCCACCAATTCCTTTGACCAAGTGTTTTGCTGTCCTTTTGCTGGGGTTGAGGCGGCAGCAGCCTGTCTTTTGGCGAGACAAGCGCTCGAGTTTCTCTCCGAGGCTCCCCCCGTCTCAATTCTGCTCTCCGCAGCCCAAAGCGCCAGCGGGGATCCTCATTTCTCGACGGCAACGTTGGATCAGATCTCCCGACACCCCCACCAACCGTCCTAGCCATTCGTCCGGCACAGAAGCAAGCAACGCCGGGCCAAACTGCTGATGAAGATGCTGCCAGAGAAGGGCAGCCCGCCGCGGCTGGGGTAAAGTGGTCGGCTAGCTGCGCAAGGTAACCGGAAATTGTGTTGTCAACTGCGCCCTCACCTGGTTTTGCAGAGCTTCTACCTCCGCATCCGTGAGGGTGCGATCGGGAGCGCGGTACACTAGGCGGAAGGCAAGGCTGCGCTGCCCTGCAGGTACTCCTTGGCCCCGGTACTCGTCGAAAAGCTGCACCGATTGGAGAAGTTCTCCGCCCGCTCGACGGATAACCTTCTCGATCTCACCAACGGCAAGGTCGAGTGGCGCAAAGAAGGCGATATCCCGATCGGCAGCAGGAAAGGGTGAAAAGGGGACAAATTGCACAATGCCCCGTCTCTCCAGGCTTTCCAGCAAGGGATCCAACTGCAGCTCAAACCCATAGACCTGATCTGGCAGCCCCTTTTCCTGACAGAGGCGGGGGTGCAGTTGCCCGAACAAACCGATGCGGGATCCCTCGAGCCACAGGCCGGCCTGGCGACCGGGGTGCAGCAGCGGCGATTGCTCTTCAGGGGGATCCAGACGAAACTCCGGGCCAAATCCCAGCCGCTCCAGGGCAGAGACCAGCAGTCCCTTGGCCTCGAACCAGTCCATGGGTCGGTTGCGGTGCTGCCAATCGTGGGGATTGGGATCCCCGCCCAAGATACCGCCGATATGCTCAGCTTCCCGGTAAGGGTGGGGGTTGGGGGGAAGGGCATGGGCAAAAACACGACCGATTTCAAAGGCTTGGAGCGGGCCGTTGCCTTGATCCCAGTTGAAGCGGAAGGCCTCCACCAGGCCGGGAAGTAGCGCATTGCGCACGGCTGAATATTCAGGCGAAAGTGGATTGGCAATCCTCACCAAAGATCCATCCTCCTCCGCCGGGCAGAGGGAGATGTGATATACCTCTGTCAGGCCAATGCCCCGCAGCACTTCTCGGATCTGGCGGGTGAATGTTTCCCGCGCCGAAAGGGATCCCACCTGCGGCTCGGTGGGCAGGGTTTCCGAGAAGCGGTCATAGCCGTAGAGACGGGCAAACTCCTCGATGAGGTCGATCTCCCGCTCAATGTCCCGCAGGCGATAGGGGGGAACGGCGACCTGCCAGACGCAGCGGGCCACAGTTGCCGTTTCTGTAGCGGGGGAGAGAGCATCCTGGGAACTGGCCTCTTCGCAACGGGAGAGCTGAAAGCCCAAGGCAGACAGGATCTCTTCCACATCCGCCGCCTGCACCTCGTCCCCCAACACATCGATCAGCCGCGACAGCCGCAATTTCAGGGTGCGTTCCAGGGGGGGCCGCTGGTCAAAGGTGGTGAGGCCGGCCACTGCTCCCCCTGCCAGTTCCAGGATCAACTGCACCGCCCGATCCCGGGCCTGATCGAGGGTGGCAAAGTTAACCCCTCGCTCATAGCGGGTGGAAGCCTCGGTGCGCAGACCTTGAGACCGGGCCGAGCGCCGCGTCACCGCTGGATCGAATAGGGCTGCTTCCAAGAAAATGCGAGTGGTGGTCGAGCCGACCTCGGTTTCTTCCCCTCCCATGACCCCGGCCAGAGCTACCGGTTGGCTGCCGGCCACAATGAGATGACTGTCGGCTTGCAAGGTGCGGGTTTGGCCGTCCAAGGTCTTTAAGGTTTCTCCCGGCTGGGCCAAGCGCACCTCGATGGTGGGTTTTTTCTTGCCCATGACCTGGAGCAGGCGATCCCAGTCGAAGGCGTGCAAAGGCTGGCCCCATTCCAGCAGGATCAGATTGGTAATATCCACTACATTGTTGATGGATCGCATGCCGGCAGCGGCCAGTCGGTGTTTTAGCCAGTCGGGGGAAGGGCCGACTTTCACCCCTTCGATCAACACGCCACTGTAGGCGGGGCAGGCTTTGGCGTCGGCAATGCGCAACTGAAAGTTGGGGATGGGCTTGGCCTGAAGAGGCTGGACGGGGGGCAGGCGCAGCGGGTTGCGGGTGAGGGCAGCCACTTCGCGGGCGATCCCCACCATGCTCAGGGCATCGGCCCGGTTGGCGGTGGAAGTGAGATCCAGCACCACATCGTCCAAGCCTAGAAGGGGGCGCACATCAGAGCCAAGCGGATGAACCTCCAGATCCAAGTCGGGCGGGAATTCGTGGATCCCTTCGGAAGATTTCTCCAGCCCCAGCTCTGCCAGAGAGCAGATCATGCCCTCCGAGATCACCCCCCGCTTGTCGGCTTTGGCAATGGTGAGGGAGAGGGCGGGCAAATGGGTGCCGGGCGTGGCCACTGCTACCAGGATCCCGGCGCGGGCGTTGGCAGCTCCACAGACAATGGTGGCAGGCCGATCGGATCCCAAGTCCACCTGGCAAACCTGCAGCTTGTCGGCGTTGGGGTGAGGCTCGGCAGCCAGGATCCTGCCCAAAACCACCCCATCTGCCCAGGTGCGGCGGTCTTCGATCTCTTCCACTTCAAACCCCGCCAGGGTGAGGGCCTCCCCCAGTTCTTCGGGTGAAAGTTGGAAATCCACCAGTTCTCGCAGCCACTTCAAGGAGATGCGCATCGCTGAGCCATCGGTGCAAACGCCGCACCCATTATCGCTCACCTGGCCCTCTTCTCCAGCCGGGATCCCGGCCCAAGATCGTGGGATGGCATAGACCCGGTTCTGGCCGGAACCGGTGGGACAGGGTGGGATGCTAAAACAGTGAAGGCGAGGGCTGAGGTCAGATCCAGCGCCTAGCAAGGTGAGGAAGGATGAAGAAAGACTGGGCAAAACGGTTGCGCAACGGGTTGATTGCCGCAGTAGCTGTGCTCTTGGCAGCAGGACTGTTTTTGGCTAACCAAGGGCGTCAGGCGGGCAGCAACCTAGAGGCTCTAGCCCAAGAAGCCATACCTTGGGAGCAAGCTCAGGCCAATGGCAAGCCTTCTTTGGTGGAGTTCTACGCCGATTGGTGCACCACCTGCCGAGCGATGGCGCCCCTCCTGGCCAGCCTGAAACAGGAATTTGCCGATCAAGTCAACTTTGTCATGCTCAATGTGGATAATCCCAAGTGGCTGCCGGAGCTGAGCCGCTACCGGGTGAACGGCATCCCTCATTTTCTGTTTTTGGATCGGCAGGGAGAAGTGCTGGGATCGGCGATTGGCGAACAGCCGCCGTCGATTCTGCGAGCCAATGTGTTGGCTCTGGCAACTGGACAGCCCCTGCAGTTGACCAATGCCGGGCCAGTGTCTGCGCTGGAGCGGAGCGGGCCTATCCTCCCCAATCAGCCGGATCCCCGCAGTCATGGTTAGGAGTTTGGTCCAGGGTTTTGTTGTCTTGGACACAGGCGGAAAGGTCTGGCCTCGGTTTGATATTGGATAACTTCTATCCATTCTCGTAGCTCACAAGAACAGGCCATGGCTGTCGAGACAACACCGATTTTGCCGGATCCGCAACGGTTGATCCCGAGCGAGCGCCTCAGACAACTGAATGTCCGCTCCAATTCAGCCGGGCTCCGGCAGCTTTTGGGACATTTGGCGGTGATGGCGGTGAGTGGCAGCCTGTGGGTGACCCAGAAAGGTGTCAATGGCTGGATTGCCCTGCCGGCGCTGGTGGTTTACGGGGCCAGTTTGGCGACGATGTTTGCTGCTTTGCACGAATGTGTACACCGCACCGCTTTTGCCAGCCCAAAACTGAATGACGGGGTAGCCTGGGTGGCGGGCTTGCTCTCGTTTTACAACAGCACTTTTTATCGCCGATACCACAAATGGCACCACCGCTATACCCAGATTCCGGGCAAGGATCCGGAGCTGGAGGATCCCAAACCCCAGAGCTGGCCGGAGTATTTGCTCGAGCTGAGCGGCTTGACTTGGTGGATCGGCAAGGTGAAGACCTACATCCGCATAGCCAGCGGCCAGTTGCAAGGCTATCCCTACATTCCTGAATCGGCCCGCCAAGAGGTCATTCGTTCGGTGCGGTTGCAGCTAGGGATCTACGGCCTTGGGAGCTTGCTCTCCCTTCTGCTGGGGGATCCCTGGATAGTGTGGCTGTGGCTGTTGCCTTTGGCGGTAGGGCAGCCGATCTTGCGCTTCATTTTGCTGGCAGAGCACACAGGCTGTAGCCAAACCGAGGATCCCTTCTCCAATACCCGTACCACCCTTACCCTTTGGCCAATCCGCTTTTTGATGTGGAATATGCCTTACCATGCTGAGCATCACCTTTACCCCTCCATTCCATTTCATGCTTTGGCCGATGCCCATCAATACCTCAAGCCCCATCTGGCTCATCTAGGGCAGGGGTATGTGCGGGTTCATCGTCAGGTGATTGAACAATTTCAGGCATGACTCACTACACCTGGAGCCTGAACGATTTTCAGCTACAGTGCGGGATCCAACTGCCCCAAATCACGCTCGCCTACGCCACCTACGGGACTCTTTCCCCCCAAAAAGACAACCTGATCCTCTACCCCACCTCCTATGGGGCTCAGCATCCCGACCTGGAGTGGCTGATTCGTCCCGACGGCATCCTCAACCCGCAGCGGTGGTTTATCCTCATTCCCAATATGCTGGGCAATGGCCTTTCCACTTCCCCCAGCAACGATCCAGCCTGTGGCTTGCGGGAAGATGGCTTCTGGTTTAGCCACTGGGACAATGTGCGCCTGCAGGAGAGCCTGATTCGCCAACACTTTGGGATCGAACGCATCCGCCTGATCTACGGCTGGTCGATGGGGGCTCAGCAAGCCTATCACTGGGGATCCCTGTTTCCTGAGCGGGTGGAACGGATCGTAGCCCTCTGTGGCACCGCCAAGACCACAGTTCACAATCGGGTTTTTCTGGAGAGTTTGCGCTCAGCCCTAACTGCCGATCCCGCCTGGAACGGTCGTCGATTTACGGGTGTCCCAGAGCGGGGTCTGCGAGCTTTTGCCCACATCTACGCCAGTTGGGCTGTTTCCCAACCTTTTTTCAACCAAAAATGCTATGAATCCTTGGGGTATGCCTCTCTCGAAGATTATCTAGAGCGAGGCTGGGAGGCCAATTACCGCCGCCGGGATCCGCAGAATTTGCTATCGATGATCGAAACTTGGATCCGCTGCGATATCAGCGACAACCCCATTCACCGGGGAGATTATCGGGCTGCTTTGAGGGCAATTCAGGCCCAAACATTGGTGATGCCCGCCCAGACGGATTTGTATTTCACCCCAGAAGATTGTCGGGCTGAGGCAGAATGGATCCCGAACGCGGTTTACAAGATCATCCCCTCCATTTGGGGGCACCGGGCCGGTAATCCTCATCAAAACCCCGAGGATGAAGCTTTTATTCGCACAGCCGTGCAGGAGTTCCTGGAGAGCTGAGGGCACCTACACAGATCCTACACAGATTGCAGGCGCAGGTGTTGCACCAGAGCCTGTAGCCCCAACAGGTAGCTTTGCGCCCCAAAACCACTGATTTGCCCAACCGCTACGGCGGCGATGTAAGAGTGCTGGCGGAAGGGCTCGCGGCGATGGATGTTGCTTAGGTGGACTTCCACAGTGGGCAATCCTACGGCTGCAATGGCATCTCGGAGAGCAATGCTGGTGTGGGTATAGGCGCCGGGGTTGATCAGAATGCCGACATGCTGCTGGCGGGCACGGTGAATGGCATCGATGAGCACCCCCTCATGGTTGGACTGGAGAATCTCCAGCTTCGCCCCTAGCATTTCTGCCTGCCGATGCAGAGCCTGATCGATCTGCTCTAGGGATACTGAGCCGTAGATGCCCACCTCTCGCACCCCCAGCAGGTTGAGGTTGGGGCCATGCAGTACCAAGAGGCTGAGAGGCTCGCCGCCGGGGGCAATGGCAGTCGGATTAACGACGACGATGGGATCCATCTTCTACCGGAATGGGAGCAGGTTGAGGCTGGGGGTTCCCCAGCAGGGTGTCGATCACACGTTCCACCCATTCCCGGATCTTTTCCAGCACCTTTTCTACCCAATCCATCCGATCTGCCTCGCGAGGTTTTACGAAGGGAGTTTATTCGACGGACTTCTATGATAGCGCTTCTTTCCGAGGGGTGTAGAGCTGACTGGCTGGCCGGCCTTTTTCCCCAGCAGGGATCCCTTGTTTTGCCTACCCTTTTACAAGAATCTGAAGAAAATCCAAAACCCCTCAGCCAGACCAGTTCTTCAGCATCTGGCTAATGGTTCTGCAGATGATCCGCAGGGTCATGGAGCGCAGCAGGATCCCCATCTGAAGGTCTGTCCCCGGCAATTCAAATCGCTCCGCCTGGCCCGCCACCGTCAAAGTTAGGGTGGATCCCCGCTGCAGGAAGAGGGCGCCGCCGGGGTTGAGATCCCGTTTCAGGGTTTGCAGCTCTTGATCGGAGGGATCCCGCAGCACCACCAGATCGCTGCCTTCGTAGGCCAAGCCCTCCCGCTCCAGGGTCTCTTCGTCGGCTTCCGCCAAAAGCAGATCCAGTTGGGGATGGCGCAGCAGGGTTTTCACCTGGCGAAAGAGGCTGCCCTGCAGGGGTCTAGAGCTGTGGTTTAGCAGCACGCCCTCCCGACAGACGGATCCCACACATGCGTTGGGGCGGTGGGACAAAATATGCTCCACCAAGGTGTGCGCCTCCGCCAAGGTGAGGCGGTTAAAGGTCAAAATCGGGATGCGGGCCGTCTTGGGAAACAGATGGTCGAGGATTGCCCCCGGCACATCCACTCCCGCGCCAATGGCAGGTTTTTGGTGCATGAGCACACCTGGCGCAGCATTGATCTCGATGATCCCCAGGGATACCTCCTTCCAGGAGCGCTCCAGGCTGGGGGCAATGACATCGATGCCCAAGCACACCAGCGAGAACTGCTGGGCAATGGTTTGGGCCAAAACCACGTTGTCGGGATGGACGGTGGCCGTGACATCGCGGCTCACTCCTCCCGCCGAGAGATTGGATACCTTGCGCAGATAGACCGTCCGCCCCGGTTCCAGCACACTGTCCACTGTCAAGCCCTGCTCCGCCAGAAAGCGCTCCATTGTCTCATCCCATTGGATCGGCCCTAGGGGAGAAGTGGGGGTATCCCAACGGGCGGGATCCCGGTTGGCCTGCTCGATGAGCTGCCCGATGGTGCTTCGGCCATCTCCCGTCACCGAGGCGGGGCGTCGTTCCGTGGCCGCCACAAAGCGGCCTCCCACACACAACAGGCGAAAATCAGTGCCCTGCAGATGCTTTTCCAGGATCAGCCGGATGGGCTCCTCAGGGGAAAGGGCTGCCACGGCTACCTCGTAGGCAAAGGCCAGCTCTTCTGGGGTTTGAATGCCAGCCGTCACCCCCATCCCCTTATGGCCGGCCACCGGCTTGAGCACCACCGGATAGCCGATTTCCTGCGCCAACTGCAAAGCTTCTGCCAAAGAGGCGACCACCTCTCCCTGGGGCACGGGGAACCCTTGCGCCGCCAGAAAGGCTTTGCAATCGTCTTTGCGGGTGGTGAAGTCAGAGTCGAGATGGCTGTCGCAGTGAAAGGTGGTGGCCACCCCTCGCACCTGGTTGCGCCCATAGCCATACTGCATCACCCCCTCATCCCACAGGTAGTAGGTCGGGATCCCGCGTTCGTGAGCAGCCCGCAAGAGGGCATAGACCGTCGGCCCGCCGTACACCGAGTCGCGAAACAATTGCTGCAGGCGGCGCATCTCCCCTTCAAAATCGAAGGGCTGTCCTTGGGTGATGGCTTCCAGCCAATCCCAAGCAAAATAGACCGCAGCACGAGTGGTACGGCCATGTAAGGTCTGCACCGCGATGCGCACATACTCTGAAAACGGATGACAGCTCCACCGCTGCAAGTGGAGATCCATCTGCAACCGGTTCACCTCCGCCACCAGCCGGGCAAACAAGTGGGCGTAGGAAGGATAGGATCCCTCCTGCAACTGGGGGAAATGGAAGCAGACCTTGGACAGGTAGACATCAATGGGCAGCGGCTGTGGGCACTGGGTAAGGGCAAAGTCGAAGGTGAAAGCGGCTGTATTGAGATAGGGGTTAGGGCCGAGATAATGCTTCAGGTTGAAAATGTCGAAAACATCCGACTCGCGCGCGTTGATGCGGGGCACGCCCGCCGCCTCCTGCAAAACCATAACCGGCCTCAAGATGAAGAGAAACAGCAGCCTCAGCTTGGGGAAAACCTAACTCCCCCGGCTTGGGCCGCTTCCATTATTCCCGATCCGACCCCCATCCCCGGCAGCACAAGGGATCCCGGGCAGCTTTTTGCCTGTTAAAGCCCCTTTGGAGAGTTAAGTACAAGAGTTCCAGTCGAGCAGGATAGAAGGCAGGCCTGGGTCTGGATACCCCGGTAAGCTGCTGCTCCCCCGATTCCTGCTTGTGGATTTCTTGTAGGCTAAATCCTATCGTGAAGTATCTGACGGATTAGAGTTCCCATTCTTCTATTAACAGCCGACTAAGTAAATAAGTCCTTTGTGTTGGAGAAAGCAATTTGATTTTCACTTCCTAAAATAAAGACAAATCTAGAGGAAAAACAAAACCGAATTTTGTCAATTGGTCGTCTGTCTTTACAATAAGAAGATCCCACTTTTCTTTGACATAAGAGTTTATATTGGCTACGTGGAGACGAGACAGGATTTTTCCATCGCTTGGGAGATCAGATAGGGGGAAACCAGGCTCAACATAGAGATCTAACCTCTGCAGGTCTAGCAAATCGGCCACAATCACTGGAGGACAGTTCCGGCCAACGAGCACCTTTGGCTGCTCCTGCAGTCGATGTAGCTCCTGAGCAGACTCGTAAATAGCCAGACGTGTGTTTATCAAATCCCTAGAGGAGGTGCTGATAAGAAAGCGGGGATCAGATTTTGCTGCGTAAAAATCGGGCAGCTCTCCATTAAATATCCAATTCATTAGATCGGCCATTCGATACTTTGGATGCCAGTCGGTAAAAAACTTCTCATAAGCTCTTTTGGCAATCTCTATTGCTGATTCAGGGTTCTCTAAGTAAAACTTAATCTTTTCTACTAGCTCCGAATAAGAGTTGTAGGTATCGCAATATAGTCCGGGAACTAAGTACTCATCAAAACCAGATGCAAATGAAAGGCGATCTGTCAATAGAAAGCCCCCTGCAGAGATAATTTCAAGGTTCCTCAAGTTAATGTCGCCATTTAGGCTACAGTTAAAAGAGATCAAGGAGTGGGCAAATAAATGAGCTCCCTCTTCTCTAGTTCCTGACTTAGCAATCAAAGGCAAACCCGCTTCTCTCAGAGCATTGATCAGGAAAGAGCGCCTTGGGTGAAAGCCACCGATTTGGCCAAGGAAAGCAATTCTGTTTTCTCTTGTCTCTACCCACTCATGAGTGACCACGTACATATTCATCAAAGGCAGCCACGCCGCATTTTGGATCCCTGCTGAAACAAACCAGTGTAGATGCTGCCGATTGTAAGTAGTGACTACATAGTCAAAGTTCTCTTGGCTGCAGTAATTTAAGAGATAGTTAATAGGTGCTATTCCGTGACCACATAGAGGAGATACCCAATGGGTATCTCCAGATAACAAAACTGTTGGACAGCCGAACTTTTTGGTGTTGAAAGGTTTACATGAGTCGAAAATAGAAGAGTTAACTACTACTAAATCAAACTCTTTATCTTCAATCTAATTAAACTCTTTATCTTCAATCTAATTCGAACGATGCACAAACTCGTAAAGATCGTAGTCTCCCAAGGGGCACTCAACCAGCCCCTGAGGAATGCTGTAAAAGTTAAGGCCACACCCCTTCGCTGCCCATCCCGGACACAGGGTTACCTGCTTATTGGAAAAAACCGGGAATGTGAGGTAGTCCACTGTATTTTGCCATACTAAGAGAACTCGCGGCTGTAGAGCCTCAGCTTTAGAATTTTCCATGGCTTGCTCGTGTACTTAGCATGAATAGCGCTTACCTCAAAACTTCTTGGCACAGGGCGAATTGTAGCATGTAGAGATGTTGAGAGCAAGATTAAGCTCCTGCAAGGAAGACAGAATGTAGCATCCTATTCCTTTCCCCGCCAGAGTTACAGTTATTCCGCCTCTCCTGCAGCGGGCAGAGAAAGCTTCGTTGGCTTTCCCCTGGTGCTCGGTGCTACTTTTGGTCTCCGATCTGCCACGCGAATGCGACTGCCCTCAGCCCCTCTCCCGCAACTAGGGAGGGGAGACTGGGTTCGCCAGCTGCAATTCGGAATAGAAATCTCCCAAGCTGCTCGGTCAACCCCAAACGCTATTCAAGACGCCTTTCGACGCCATTTGTGGTGGGTGCGCATCCCAAAAACCACTCAGGCAAGCCAATTGAACTAACGAAGAGTACTTAGAAGCACAACATCCATAACCAGCAGCGCCCCAGCAAAGGCCAGCAGGCTGCGTACGATCTGGCGCTCTTGCTTAGAACGATGGGATCCACCCACACGAAGCCATTTCAGAGATTGGGGAAGGCGGTACAGCATAGGAGATTCGGCGGAACCCTAGGGTGATCATGCCCTATTTTGTGGGGTTTGGATTCCCCACGCTGGGGGGGAGAAACGGCTAGCCCTGAGGGGCAATTCCCTCTAGAGTGAGGGTTAGTCCATTGCCCCTGTCTATGACCACTCCCTTGACCCAAGCCGAAACCGTTTTGCAAAGGTGCTGGGATCATTGGCAATCTCTGGCCAGCCGTCGGGATTTACAACCGGAGTTCAGGGCTCTATCCACTTTGCGCAAGCGCCTCACCGCGCGGCTGTTTTCCATTGCGGTGTTTGGGCTGGTCAACCGTGGCAAGTCGGCCGTCCTGAACGCCCTAACCGGCGAGGAGCGGTTGAAGGTAGGCCCCCTCAATGGGGTCACTCAGCAGCCCCAATCCCTGCTGTGGCAGCCGGAGCCAGGGATCCCTTGGCGGGTGAGGCTGGTGGATACTCCGGGTTTGAACGAAGTGGAAGGAGAAGCCCGCGAACAGTTGGCCTGGGATGTGGCCCGCTCGGCGGATTTGATCGTGTTTGTCATCGCCACCGACCTGACCCAGTTGGAATACCAAGCTCTCTCGGAGCTGCGCACTCTATACAAGCCCATCCTGCTGGTGTTGAACAAATGCGATCTCTACTCCGAAGCGGAGTTGCAGGCCATTTGTGCCCAGATCAGCCGCCACCTAGGCTGGGTATCGCCGCAGGAGATTTTGACCGTGGCCGCTTGCCCAAAACCTCTGAAAGTCCGCACCCACTGGCCGGATGGCCGCATTACTTTGGAATGGGAACGGCCTGCACCCCAAATTGAAGCCCTGCGGGGGCGAATTCTGCAGATTTTGCAAACCGAGGCGGGATCCCTTCTGGCTTTGAATGTGTTGAAGCGGCTGGATCGGGTTCAGGCCCAGATTTTGGAAAAACAGTGGCAGCACCATGCCCCCTTTGTGGAGCAATGGGGCAGGATTTTCGCCCTTGGCAAGGGGATTGTGGTGGGCTTGGCTCCGCTGGGGTTGGATTTGCTGTTGGCCCCACTGCTGGATGGCCTTTGGCTGTTGGGCTTGGGAGTGCGGCTTCACCTACCCCGGACGGCCTTGTGGAGGGGGCTGGTCTCCTTTCGCGAGGGGCTGTGGCGACCGCTGCTGCTCAATGGGGCTTTGCTGCTGCTAGCAGAAGGAGTAAGTTCCTGGCTGTGGGGAGGCTGGGGCAACGGCCTCTTGCCGGGTCTGGTGGCGGGGATCAGCTTGTACCGCCTGGGATCCCTGGCGCCGCAGGTGCTCAGCCAGTTTGCAGCCCGAGCGTTCGGCCTGGAAGCGGGCCTTCGTGCCTTGATTGGACGGGAAAGGTTGGCTACGACAGACTGCACAGCCTCTCTGCCAAGCTCCCTGGCCTAGTTCTCAACCATTTCGGCAGCGTGGTAGGAGCTGCGCACCAATGGCCCTGAGCGCACCTGGCGAAACCCCATCTGGCGGGCTATCTGGCCCAGCTCGGCAAACTCTTCCGGAGTCCAGTAGCGTTCCACAGGGCGATGGGCCAAGGAAGGTTGTAGGTATTGCCCCAGAGTCAGACGATCGCATCCCACCGCCAGCAGATCCCGGAAAGTTTCCAGCACTTCTGCGCGGGTCTCCCCATGCCCCAGCATCAGCCCAGACTTGGTGGGTAATCCAGGATTCAGCTCCTTGACCGTTCGCAAAACCCGCAAGGACAAGTCGTAGCCGGAGCTGCGCCGTACTGCCTGGGAGAGGCGTCGCACCGTTTCGATGTTGTGGTTGTAGCAAACAGGCTGGGCAGCCACCACACGGGCAATGCACTCGCGATCCCCGCGAAAGTCGGGGGTGAGCACCTCGATCTGGGTGCCGGGGCAGCGCCGCCGAATTGCCTCGATGACCTCCACAAAGCGACCGGATCCCTGGTCGGGCAGATCGTCGCGGGCCACCGAGGTGAGTACCACATAGCTGAGCCCCAGCAGCTCAACCGCCTCGGCCACTTTCTCCGGTTCTGCGGGATCCAATGGTGCGGGCCGTCCACTGGCCACCTGGCAAAAAGAGCAGGCGCGGGTGCAGATCCCTCCCATCAACAGAAATGTAGCGGTTTTTTGGCTGTAGCACTCGGCTCGGTTTGGGCAGCGCCCCTCTTCGCAAATGGTGTGCAGGCCCCGCTGCTTGATCACCTGCTGCACCGCTGAAGTCTCGCTGGCTTTGCCGATGGAACGCTTGACCCAATTGGGAAGAGGGCTAACCGACATGGGAAGAACCATTGCGTTGAAGCTGGGTAGCAGCAGCAAGATAGCGCCCTTCTACAGTCGAAGGATGCAGCGCCTGCTTTGCCATTCTGACATGACGAAGCCCCGAATTTAGAAAAGGGCAGGACTGAGTCTGTGAGCTTCTCGGTTTGCACCCGCGAATCAAAGTCCTCACAGCGCTCAGCCCTGTTCAGTGGGTTTTCAGGGAGGCTAGGCCACCTGGGGAGGTGTGGTCAGCATTTGGTCGACGATGCGCTGCACAATCTGGAAGCCGGTCACCGCCTGCCAACCCAAGATCGCCAGGATCACCACGTTCAATAGAATATGCACGTTGCGCGCCCAGACTTTTTGCCCGTCTTTCATCAGCGGTGCCAGAGCCGCAGAGCTGGCCACCAAGGCCACAATGCCCAACCCGGCCAGCAAGTGAGGCCCAACAAACAGCTTGCCGTTGTTCAGGTAGGTAACCCCCATGCCGCCCAGGGCTCCGAACACCATCAACAACAAGAACAGGGATCCGGCAAGGAAATGCCGCTGACCAAACTTCCCTTTGATCAGCTCCTTGCGTTCTTCTGCCGAGGCAGTGCGCACCCGTCGCGCTTGCAGACCCAGGTAAAGGGCATACAAGGCCAGCGCAAACGCCAAAATCATCAGCACAGGATGAAAGAAGGGCAAGGCCAGCTCTAGCCAGCGGGGAAGTTGAATGCTCATAGAGACCGCGGGAAGAAAGAGGAAGATGCCCCTAAATTAACATAAGTTAATCTCTCTTTTGCCGCTCATGAGACCAAAGGGCGCGCATGGACTCCAACAGTTGAGGCACCCTCTGGGTGAGGTCTTGATATAGGCAAATTTGCTGTTGGCAGCGGGCCAGGTTATGGGCCTTGCGGCTGGGGTAGCGTTGGGGATCCCAATTCCAGTAGGCGTCTTCAAACCAATCCTGTAAAAAGCGCATCCCCAATTCCAGGGTAATCAGTTGGATCCCTTGAATGATGAGTTCTGGTTGTAGGGCGTGCAGGTTCCCGGTTTGGGCATAGCCCCGCAACCCGGCCAGGATTGCCTCGGGCTGAAGGGTATTTCCTCGTTTACCCCAGGAGCGCAGGGCATCCCCCAGTTCAACATAGAGGTTGTGATACATGAAGGTGTCCAGATCCACCAGGCCCACAAATCGCCCCTGCTCATCGAACAAAAAGTTGTTGAACTTGAGATCGGCGTGGATGATTTGAGTTGGGATCCCTGAGGGCAGCAGAAGATTGGGCACAGTTTCGATTAAAAACTGCCATTCTGCCTGCACTTCTGGCACCGGTTCGTGCTGGCGTAGCTGTTGCCAAAGGTGAGCCGTATCGTGAAAATGCGGGATCTGGAAGCGAAAACGATAGTCCATCTGGGCCAGGAGTCGATGCAGGCGTCCAACGGCTGCCCCCGCCTCTTCCAGATAGCCCCAATTGGGAGGAGTTGGGTGACAGGATCCCGGCAGACAATCCATGACCCGCCACAGCCCTTCTGCCCAGGACAAGTGCAGGGATCCATCGCGAGCGCGGCGGAATTGGGGGACGGGGAAGCCGTGTTGTCTCAACCATTGGCCGATGGCTTGACCATCTTCAGTGACAGCAGGATCAAATCGGGGGTGAAGGCGCTGGACGATGAAGGATCCCTCAGAGGTGTTGAGTTTCCAGGTTTGGTGAATGAGGCCCACTCGGATGGCTTCGGGTGGCTCTGGATCCCCCAGTTGAAAGTGTTGGACAAGGGGATCCAGCCAAGTCAGGTCAAGCATAGGCGAGGAACCATTCAAGCTTGGGGTGCTGGGTCGATCTTTACTGTTTTCCGAGCCCACTCAAACTGCCTATCACACTTACCGCCTTTGAGGCTTAAAGTTCTCTTAAAGTTCTGTTGAAGTTGCTTGGCGTTGGCGATTTTACCATCCTCGATAAACAGGGCAGGCTGTTTGGGAGGGTGCAGCTTTTTATGGGACCACAGCCTTTTTGCGGCTCACCCGAACGGGATTTGTCGCCGAAACCCACTGCCCCATTGGCCGAGAACTCAGGTGTCGTTGTGGCAAACCCGCGAAAGAGCCCCATTTGCTACCTTAATGAAGGTCGCTGGCCGGACAGCCGTTAGGTTCGCTCATCACCCCATGGATACCCGCC
Source organism: Synechococcus sp. R55.4 (assembly GCF_047461935.1). NCBI lineage: Bacteria > Bacillati > Cyanobacteriota > Cyanophyceae > Synechococcales > Synechococcaceae > Synechococcus > Synechococcus sp. R55.4. The sequence goes on from NZ_JANSIF010000010.1 coordinate 68,004, forward strand.
TAATCAACATTGGCTTTGGCAACATCGTCGCCGCTGGGCGTGTGGTCGCCATTGTCAGTCCCGAGTCAGCTCCCATCAAACGCATCATCAGCGATGCCCGCGAGAGGGGCCAGTTGGTGGATGCTACCTATGGTCGTCGTACCCGCGCTGTCATCATCACCGATTCCGGGCACGTCATCCTCTCCGCCATCCAACCCGAAACCGTTGCCAACCGCTTCCTCGCGGCCAAGCCCGGTTTGCCAGACGAAACCGAGTGAAAGCCATCGCTGTGAGCCGTTTGAGGAACCAGGAGTGAGATATCCTAAAACCAACCCAAACAAGTCAATTGCCCAGCCGTCTTGCGTCGGTCTCTGTCTATGCCAACCTCTCCTACCCCAGTTCCCTCTGAGTGTACGCAGCAGCAGGGATCCCTTCCGGCTCCCACCCCGCGCGGTCGCTTGGTGGTTTTGACAGGGCCCAGTGGAGTGGGCAAAGGTACGTTGGTCAGCCAGTTGCGCCAGCGCCACCCCGAGTTGTATTTCTCGGTTTCGGTCACCACCCGCCCCCCCCGCCCCAGCGAACAGGAAGGTGTCAACTACTACTTTCGCAGCCGGGAGGAATTTCTCAACTTGATTGAAGCCAACGAGCTGTTGGAATGGGCACAGTATGCGGGCAACTTTTACGGCACTCCCCGCGAGATCGTGTTCCAAAAACTCAATCAGGGTCAGGATGTGCTGCTGGAAATTGAGCTGGCGGGGGCCCGTCAGGTGAGGCAACAGTACCCAGATGCCATTCGCATCTTTCTCTGTCCCCCTTCTCTGGAAGAGCTGGAACGTCGCATCCGCGAGCGCGGACAAGACTCAGAGGCCAGCATCGAGCGCCGCCTGGAACAGGCCCGCAAGGAATTGGATGCCCAAGACGAATTTGACTACGTGATTGTCAACGACAACCTGGAGCAAGCGCTGCAGGAGCTGGAAGCCCTGCTCTATCCCCCCTCTCCCTCTTCAAAGGAGCAGCAGCCCTAGCTTCTCCAGCCCCTTCCCGGAACGCTGGTGTCGGTGGTGCAGTGGCTCCAGATTGGGCCTAGGGTTAACTTTCGGTTAAGAAAAAAGCTGCTGGGGAGGGTAGTTTGGCTTTACCAAAAAACTGGGTCTGAAGCCCCGCCCTAAGGCCTACGGCCCGCTGACGCGACCAGGGCGGCTTTTATCTTGCTAGACCTTTGATAAAGTAGG